>NZ_JAQMSE010000112.1:0-82598 GCF_028330045.1 Aphanizomenon sp. CS-733/32 | reverse complement strand
TTCCCTGTTCCCTGTTCCCTGTTCCCTGTTCCCTGTTCCCTGTTCCTTGTTCCCTGTCACCTGTCTCTGCGAGAAGTATGGCTAAAATTAATATTACCCGGACTAATAGCCAATAGCCAGAAGTAATTAATATTCTTGGTACTTGATTATTATGTAAAAATGATTTGTCTCCTTTAGTGATTATAAATCATGCATCAAAGTTCTGGTCGTTGGTATTTGGGTCTAAGTTTATCACTGGTAACTGTCTTTTTATGGGGAGTTTTACCTCTAGCTTTGACGGTAACACTACAAGAGCTAGATGTCTACACCGTTATTTGGTTTCGCTTTTTAACTTCCTTGCTTTTACTGGCAATTTATTTGTCGTTTCAGCAACAATTACCAACCTTAGAACAATTACGTGCTACTTCTTGGCAATTATTAGTAGTTGCTACTATATTTTTAGCTGCTAACTATTTTCTGTTTATGCAAGGTTTAGCATTGACCGCCCCAGCTAATGCTGAGGTGATCATTCAATTATCTAGTGTGTTATTAAGTTTCGGTGGATTAGTCATTTTTCAGGAACGTTATACATTGTATCAATGGTTAGGTGTAGCTGTACTAACTTTAGGTTTTGCACTATTTTTTCATGCTCAATTAGCTAATCTAATCACAGCCAAAGGTGAATATTTACTAGGTAGCGGCTTGATTGTTTTCGGGGCAATAGCATGGGCTATCTATGCCTTATCACAAAAACAGTTATTACAATCGTTATCTTCAGCAAAAATCATGTTGATTATTTACGGTGGTTGTGCTTTATTATTCACGCCATTGGCAAAAATCAATACAATTTTTACTCTTGATATTTTCTATTTTTCAACTTTGCTATTTTGTGCTTTAAATACCTTCATTGCCTATGGTGCTTTTGCTGAATCTTTAGTACATTTGCAAGCCTCAAGGGTGGGTGCTATATTAGCTTTAGCTCCGATTATTACTTTAATTTCCGGTTGGCTGATGTCAGTAATTACTCCTAATATTATCTCTCCAGAAAATATTTCTTCAGTAGGTGTTATTGGGGCATTCTTTGTAGTCATTGGTTCTATATCTATTGCATTATGCAAACCTAATTAATAGGATTTATTAGCATTATTTAGATTTTATTAATCAGGAAAAGTACATAATAAATACTGATGTAGATAATTCATGTATTTATTATCTTCTTAAAATAGGTCTTAGTAATTAAAAGCAAACTAATTGCAATCTGTCTGAAATTTTATTTGCGTAGTCTATGATAGGCAGTATTGAGAATAGTTTGCCAGGGTGTTTGAATCACTACCAAAATTTGAGCCTCGCTCAACAACATCACCACAAAAGTTAAGCGATGAATATGTTTGGTAATTGGGTCAGCACCCTCAAAAAAAATTCTCTAACACTGATTTTGTCCATATTGCTGCCAACATTTGGGATAAGTAACCCGGTTATGGCAGCAGAACAAATTCATGCTTTCTATTCAGCACTGGAAATTTCTATCCCTATTACTGCCTTAGAAAGCTATGCCAAATATGGGATAATTAATGCAGATTTAGCAGGATATTATCAATATATTCCTGCCAATAAACTGCAAGAATTAAGGAAAATTTTAGTTCAACCACTGAAAATTAGTTCGGCTGTAACTGCCCAATTTCTTGACACCCAACAAGGGAAATTCATTTTACAAAGATTAGCAGAATTAATTAAATCTAAATCTGATTATTCAAAATTTACGGCTTGGTCATTGCGTACAGCTTTAATTGCGGCTGCTGCTGAACCAGGGGGATTAAATTTATTAAATTTATTACGGAAATATCCTCAAGATCATATTAATATTGATGTGGCTTCTGGCTTAAAAGTTGCTGGTGAGTTAGGGAAAATGATCAACGACACGGAAACAACTATTTCCGCATTAATTCAAGCATCAAAATTAGAAGCTGATCAAATTTTTGATCCTCATTTTTCTCAACTGCCAAAATTGTCAAATCCAGGAAATTTATCAACCCAGAAACAAACAATAAAGTTTTTTGATGCAATCCGTAATCGGCATTTAACCACAGATATATATATTCCTAATACCCAAAATCCCGTACCTGTAATTGTAATTTCTCATGGGTTAGGTTTGGATAGTAGTAACTTTCGTTATTTAGCAAATCATTTAGTTAAACATGGGTTTGCTGTGGTGATTCCCAATCATCCTAGTAGTCAGGGGAAACCGTTAAAATCTTTAATTAATGGTAATAGCAATCAAGTTACACACCCCAATGAATTTAAAGATAGACCTTTAGATATTAAGTATATTTTAGATCAATTAGAGTCAGATTCACGATTTCAACAGCGGCTGAACTTACAACAAGTGGGAGTATTTGGTCAGTCTTTAGGAGGTTATACTGCCTTAGCTTTAGCGGGGGCAAAAATTAACTTTTCCCAACTACAAGCAGACTGTCATCCTGATAAATTGCGAAATACTTGGAATATGTCTTTGTTGTTGCAATGTCGGGCTTTAGAATTGCCCAATCAATCAGGACAAGAGTATAATTTACAAGATACCAGAATCAAGGCCGCGATCGCTGTTAATCCTATCACCAGTTCTATTTTCGGACAAGCCGGGTTAAGCCAAATTCATACCCCAGTTATGATTGTTGGTAGTAGTGAAGACACTGTTGCCCCAACTTTATATGAGCAAATTGTCCCTTTTTCCTGGATTATTCATCCCGAAAAATACTTAGTCATGCTACTTGGTGGTACTCATTTTTCTACCATTGGTAATAGTAATCCTGGTAGTAACCAAATAGCACTACCAACGAATATGGTAGGTGATGCTTCCCAAGCCTATTATTACATCAATGCTTTGAGTTTACCTTTTTTCCAAACTTATGTAGCTGAAAAACCAGAATATCTGTCCTATCTTAACGCCGCCTATGCTCAAAGTATTTCTAGTCAGTCTCTCGGTTTAAATCTTGTCCAGTCCCTAGATCATCTCAAATTAGCCCCAGTTTTAGGTGATAATCTCCAAGAAACCAATCCCGGTAGCAAAAAACTTTCTCATACCATAGTCCGTTTTGGATTTTGGGTGCTGGGTATCGGTGTTTCTCTATTACATTTAATTTAGATCCCCGACTTCTTGAAGAAGTCGGGGATCTCTTATTTGTGTGAAAATACAAAAATCTCAACCCTAAAATCTAAATTTGTGCAAGGCTTTCTCAATTTACACAAACCACTTGACTGGACTTCTCATGACTGCATAGCCAAAGTCCGAAAACTGCTGAAGATGAAACGAGTCGGACACGCAGGGACTTTAGATCCTAAAGCTACTGGAGTATTACCGATAGCCTTGGGTAAAGCCACCAGATTATTACAATATTTACCGGGAGAAAAGGCTTATCAAGCTACTATTCGGCTAGGAATACAAACGACTACAGATGATTTGGAAGGGGAAATTATTACTTCTACACCCTGTCCAGGATTAGATTTAGAACATATCAAAACCTCCCTTTCCCAGTTTATCGGTAAAATTCAGCAAATCCCCCCCAGTTACAGCGCCATTCAAGTTGATGGTAAACGCCTCTATGATTTAGCGCGAAAAGGAGAAATAGTCGAAGTTCCGGTGCGAACAGTCGAAGTTTCCCTTCTTCAGGTGTTAGACTGGCGAGACGGAGATTTTCCCGAATTAGATATAGCTATATCTTGTGGGACAGGAACATATATTCGGGCGATCGCTCGTGATTTAGGTACAATACTCAACACAGGTGGCACTCTATCTGCTCTAATTCGCACACAAAGCAGCAGTTTCCAGCTTCAAACCAGTCTCAACTTCACAGACTTAGCTACCCAAATCGAAAACAGCACATTTCAACCTATATCCGCAGACACACCATTACAATATCTCAAAGCCGTAATTTTAGCCCCAGAATCAGCTAAAAAATGGTGTCAAGGTCAAAAAATTCCCCTCAATCTGGCTATTGACAACTTTGTACGAGTTTATGAAACAGAAACCAATTTTTTAGGAATCGGGAAGTTAGAAAATGATTTATTAGTCCCTCAAATGGTGTTTTTTGAATATCCCAATTAAATAATTAGGGTTTGCTGATAGCGTAGCGTGGCGTAAGTAGGTGAACAGAAAAATTTAAAGGTATGTGAAGAAAAGTAAAATCACTCAAAACTCTCTTCCTGTTCCCTGTTCCCTGTTCCCTGTTCCCTTACCCCAACGACAATTTTCAACGCCAACCTACTTAACCTGAAAAGGTTTTGACATTCTCCTGATAAGTTCATAATTCTCCTGATAAATTCACAGAAAATTCATAAAAATAGCATAATTTATCCTGTACATTACTGTTTTTCGGGAATTACTCTAATATACATTCGGGCGCATATAACCGTTGTGAGGAGTAGAATTTTGACAAAGGCAAAATTTTTATGTATGTTGTTACGCCCAAATTTGCTAAAGTTCATAGGTACAACTTTATTAAGCTATATATGGGCTATCACCGCTCTTTCAGTTACCCCTGCTTCTGCAACAAATGAAATAACTCCTAAAACCCATAGCAGTAAAGAATTAATAACTAATCAAGCTCAATTAAAGACTAACTTGCCGGATCTCCAAGATGTCTTAGCGAAAAACGTAGAGTCAGGGCGGAAGATTGAACCTCTACTTGATCAAAAACAATCATGGATCACTGCTCAAACAGATACTTCAGTACCAAATGATAAAGGTCAAGTTGATACTGATAAATTACGCCAATATTTACTGGTTGACCCTCTGGTCAAAGTAATTCCACTCAAACGTACCTACTCTCCTTCACTTACCTTTGCTACACCAAGCGCCTTTGGAGCTACCTGGGGTGATGTGTTTTTCGGAGCATCCGCAGCAACCACTGGTAAAGCTAGAACTCAACCAGACGGGAGTATCAGTATGGGTTTTGGCTTAGGAGATGCCCGAAAACTAATCGGTCTAGAACTTGGCTACAACATTGGTAGTATCAAAAATTTTGGCTACAACGGAACTTTTGACCTCAAAGCTAACCGCATTGTCTATGCTCAAGGCAACACTCAAATAGCTGCGGCTGCTGGCTGGAAGTCTTTTGCACAGCACGTTAAAGGGGAATCAGTTAGACCTTCCAGTGCCTATGGTGTAGTTACAAGTTACTCCCTGTTAAAGCCTAACGATACTGTTAATAAAATGCCCATCTCCTTTTCCGTAGGAGCCGGCGGTGGCGATTTCCGCACAGGTGATGCAAGTACGGGTGTATTTGCTGGAGTTGGGGTACAAGTTCATCCCCAAATCGGTGTGGGTATGGGCTGGAGTGGAGTTGGTTTCAACGTTGGAGCTTCTTTCGTCCCTATATCTACTATTCCCTTGACAATTAATGCTGTAGGTGCAGATCTCACAGATACTAGCTTGGGCGGTACGGTATTTGTTCTCAGCATAGGCTATGGTTTCAATTTCTTACCCAAATAGATTTGGTTGAAAAAGTCTGAACACCTTATCTGTTATTGTTTCTACCTTTATTCAGCCAACCCTAAATAAACACTTCAATCCTGATAAAATCACCATGTTAAAAATCAGAACTTTTATTCTGGCTCTCACTCTCACTCCCCTACTGGCAATCAATTGGCAGCAACCAAGCCAATCCCAAACTTCGCCTAGTCTGGGTACAGCAGGTGGTATGAGTGGTGGTGGAAACATTGGACCAATTAATACGAGTCCTAGTGTGGGAACTGGCGGGGGCATAAGTGGTGGTGGCACTACTGGTTCCAATGGTAATACTAATTCCAATCCCGATGATAATACGAGTCCTAGTGTGGGGACTGGTGGGAGCATGAGTGGTGGTGGCACTACAGGCTCTGGTAATACAAGTCCTAGTGTGGGGAATGCCGGAGGTCAAAGTGGCAGTCCTGTTACCATTGTCCGCACATCACGAGGAAATTCACTTAGGATTACAGCAGAGCGTCAAGACAAACTCAATCGTGTAGCCATCAATATATTCACTAAGGAAAATAGTAAAGTTCTTGTAGCTTTCAGGCAGCCGGAAGCAATCAGACGGGGTGAATCGAATAGATTTACGGAGATATTAAGGCAGGCTGGTGTTAGTCCGGCATTGGCAGGACGATTTATATTCACCTTAATTAAAATCACCACCCCTGCTTCCTCTCCTACTACACAAAGTTCCAGTTCAGTTCAGTTACCAAAAAAATATTTAGTGGCCAGCACTAAAGCTTTAAAATTTAGCCCAATTATTGCCCAATCGGCTGATGCTACTTTAGCAAGTGTAGATGTGGATATCAACGATTTGCATAATGCTATTACTATTTACAACCAAATTATCCAAGAAAGCAGTCCGGTGACTTTGCAACAGCTTTCACAAAGCGAAGATTTTGTGGCAATTGGTAAGGTGCTAAAAGAATTGAGAGCAGCGGTCAACTAGTAGTCTGTCAACCCGAAAATGACGGGTGAAGGCAAGCAGAGGGAGAAGAGAGGCACCGGGGGTAGGGGAGGGAAGAACAGAAGTTTTTTTCCGATCATTACCCGTCAAAATAAATTTGACGAACTACTAGTCTCAAACATAATTAAGAGAACTCCACAAAAAGAAATGCCCAATGTCATTCTGTTAGCGCAGCGTGCCAGAGGCATTACGAAACGAAGTGTAGTGAAGAATCTCTTGAGATGTTTCGCTATGGCTAACGCCACGCTCCGCGAACGCTGCACTCAGCATGACAAAACAGGATCATTTATTTTGTGGCTTACTCTAATTAAACACTCACAAAAAATAACGGGGAGACACAAGAGCTTCTCCGTTATTTTTTGTTAATTTGAGAAAGTTACACAAAAAAGTTAACTACTATGGCGTAAGTCCCCCACTGAATTTGGTACTCCGAATCAGTGGCGGGAAAAACCGAAATCGTTCTCAATCAATACGAGGCATAGCCGAGTAAGAGCAAAGAACATTTGAGGGTTTTCCAATATTATAAGAAAATAGGCTAAAAACCCTTGAGGGCAAGTTTTGGAGCGTGGCGGAAAAACTTAACTGTCCTTTCTTTAGGCAAGGGATGAAAGCCAACTAGAGGCTGTCTTCCTCCAGTGACTTGTGTTATCCTAATGATCACAGGAAAGGTAATCAACCTGTCTAAAAACTTCACTGCCTAACGGTAATCTGTACCTTGGCAATTAAATCTATGCGGTTCTACTGCATTGTTCTAGTTCCCTCCTAGCAGTAGGTAAAAGATTTATAGGACTAGACGAATCAGAATTTTTGAAACAGAAAAGTTTCATCCTCAACAGGACTTGCAGTCATGCAACTACGGTCGGGCAGACCGAAAGTTAACGCTTGGGGAGAGTCCCACCTCTGAGCTATAGGCTTTTTAACGATTTAGAATGGTTGGTTTATTTATTTATGCCGTGTTGTACTAGTTTAAGTGGTCTCGTTGAACCAAGAATCCCCGTGTCTTTAGACCGGGGAGTGTCAAGTATAATACCTTTACCAAAAATAATATATCATGCTAAAATGGATGTATCAAGAAGGTGATTTGATTGATGCACAAGGCTGTTCAAGTTCGTATATACCCATCAAAAGAACAAGAAACACAACTAGCTCAAACATTTGGATGCGCTAGATGGTGGTGGAATTATGCTCTAAATAAGTCAATTGAGACTTACAAAGAGACGGGTAAAGGACTTAGCCGTGCTGCACTCAACGCATTTCTTCCTATTCTCAAAAAAGCAGAAGATACTATTTGGCTAGGTGATTGTTACAGTCAAGTTTTACAGGCTACAACACTAAATCTAACTACAGCGTATAAAAACTTTTTTGATAAACGTGCGGGGTTTCCTAAGTTCAAATCTAAACATGGAAAACAGTCTATTCAATATCCTCAAAATGTCAAAATTGTAAATGGCAATGTCAAGCTTCCAGGTAATATTGGGATAGTCAAAGCTAAGATACATAGACCGATTGAGGGAAAAATTAAGACTGTCGCTATTAGTAAAACACCATCAGGTAAATATTTTGCATCTATCCTGACTGAAGTAGAACGTGTTTTGACTCCGCTAAACACAAGCGAAAATCCAACTATTTCCGAAGGAAAGATTTACGGTGTTGATTTAGGATTAAAACATTTTGCTGTTGTCACTGATGGTGACAAGGTTTCTAAATACGATAACCCTAAACACCTTGCCAAGCACGAAAAAAACCTTAAACGCAAACAGAAAAAATTAGCACGTAAACAAAAGGGAAGTAAATCAAGAAATAGATATAGAAAAGTTGTTGCCAAGGTGTACGAACGAGTTAGCAATTCGCGGCAAGATTTTCTACATAAACTTAGTTATAAGTTGGTCAGCGATAGCCAAGCTGTCATAGTAGAGGATCTTCATGTCTTGGGCATGGTTCGTAATCACAATTTGGCAAAATCAATATCTGATGCAGGATGGGGAACATTCACCAATTTTTTAGCCTATAAGCTAGAACGCAAAGGTGGGAAATTAGTGGAGATTGATAGATGGTTTCCTAGTTCTAAACTCTGTTCTAATTGTTTCTATCAAATTGGTGATATGCCACTAGATGTCCGTGAATGGACTTGTCCTCATTGTGGTATTCATCATGATCGTGATGGCAATGCAGCGATAAATATTAGGGCAGAGGGTATCAGAATCATCAAGGCGGAAGGTTCAGCCGTCTCTGCTGTAGGAGGGGGGATAAGACCAAAACTGGGGCGAAAGTCTAAGTTGCGGCACTCCCCCGTGAGTACAGAAGCCAGCACTGTACTTGGTACTCCAAGTCAGTGTGGGTAGTTCACGTTGATAATAGGCGAAGATAACGGGGAAATAAAAGTGAGTCCTGGATTTGATTACGATTTAGTGATTATCGGCGCTGGTGTGGGCGGACATGGTGCTGCTTTACACGCTATCAGTTGCGGTCAAAAAACGGCGATTATTGAAGCTGGAGATATGGGAGGAACTTGTGTAAACAGGGGTTGTATTCCTTCTAAGGCACTACTCGCGGCTTCAGGAAAGGTGAGGGAATTACGTAATGCCCATCATCTCAAGTCTTTAGGAATACAGATTGGCAATGTGGAGTTTGAACGGCAAGCGATCGCTGATCATGCTAACAATCTCGTTGCCAAAATTCAAGGAGACTTAACCAACAGTCTCAAGCGCTTGGGAGTTGAGATTATTCGGGGTTGGGGTAAGGTGTCTGGTACACAAAAAGTTACTATTACCACAGACAAAGGTGAGAAAACCATCACAGCCCAAAACATTATCCTTTCTCCTGGTTCTGTTCCCTTCGTTCCTCCGGGAATTGAAGTAGACGGCAAAACCGTATTTACTAGTGATAAAGGTGTTAAATTAGAAACTCTACCCAAGTGGGTGGCGATTATTGGTAGCGGTTACATTGGCTTAGAATTTTCTGATGTTTACTCGGCTTTAGGTTGTGAAATCACCTTAATTGAAGCCCTCAGTGAGTTAATGCCAGGATTTGATCGGGACATTGCTAAACTGGCAGAACGGGTCTTAATTAACCCCCGTGATATTGAAACCAAGGTCGGTATCTACGCTAAAAAAATTATTCCTGGTTCACCAGTAATCATTGAGTTGGCTGACTTTGAAACTAAAGAAGATTTAGAAGTTCTGGAAGTTGATGCTTGTTTGGTCGCTACCGGTCGTGTTCCAGCTACGCAAAATCTGGGGTTAGATTCCGTGGGAGTCACTCTTGATCGCCGTAATTTTATTCCTGTAAATGATAATATGGCGGTATTGTCAGACGGGGAAGTTGTCCCCCATCTCTGGGCTATTGGTGATGCTACCGGCAAAATGATGTTGGCTCATGCGGCATCGGCTCAAGGTATTATTGCTGTAGAAAATATCATGGGTCGTCACAAAACTGTTGACTACCGCAGTATTCCCGCCGCCGCTTTTACCCATCCAGAAGTTAGCTATGTGGGCTTAACTGAAACAGCCGCCCATGCTTTGGGTTTAACTGAAGGTTTTGAAGTCGCCACCAGTAAGAGTTACTTTAAAGGTAATTCCAAGGCTTTGGCGGAAAATGATACTGATGGAATGACGAAGGTAATTTATCGCAAAGATACTGGCGAGGTTTTAGGTGTACATATCTTTGGTCCCCACGCCTCAGATTTAATTCATGAAGCCGCCGCCGCTATTGCCAGTCGTCAATCTATCCAAACTCTTGCTTACCTAGTTCACGCTCATCCAACGCTTTCAGAAGTTCTAGAGGAAGCTTATAAACGGGCATTGGTTAGTTAATAGAAGAATTAAGGAGTTACAGGTGATAGGTAATAGGTAAGAGAAAAATTTTCTTTCTTCTTGATTCTTCTTTCTGAACTCCTGACTCGGTGACTCCTGACTCGGTGACTCCTGACAAAGGGCGCAGGCCCTGCGCCCCTACCTTCTGAACTCCTTAAAAAATATGCAAATCCGTCGTCGTTCACCTAGCCCAGTTATTAATGTTTCCATAGTCCAATATAAATCTGCTATAGAAGGGGCTGCACCAAATAATATTTTAGAAGAAATTGTCTGGCTCAAAGAAACAGAAGTTGAGCAAATGCGAGAAAGGCTACCTTTGCTGGAATTGCAAAAAAAAGCCCTATCTGCACCACCAACTCGTGATTTTGTGGCTGCTTTACGTCTAGGTAAAACTCATCCGGCTTTAATTGCTGAAGTCAAAAAAGCTTCTCCCAGTAAAGGGGTATTTAGGGAGGATTTTAACCCAGTAGCGATCGCTCAATCTTATCAAAAAGGTGGAGCTAGTTGTCTTTCTGTTCTCACAGATGTTAAATTTTTCCAAGGTAGTTTTGAAAATCTATCCTTAGTTCGTTCAGCAGTAGATTTACCTTTACTGTGCAAGGATTTTATTATCTATCCTTACCAAATGTATTGGGCGCGAATTCATGGAGCAGACGCAGTTTTATTAATAGCAGCCATCCTCAATGATCAAGATTTGCAATACTTTATCAAAATTGCTCATAAGCTGAAAATGGCAACTTTAATAGAAGTGCATAGTTTAGAAGAACTAAATCGAGTTTTAGCCTTAGATGGTGTTTCTTTAATTGGCATTAATAATCGCAATTTAGAAGATTTTTCTGTTGATTTACAAACAACTTGTCAATTACTCACAGCTAGAGGTGAACAGTTACAAGCAAAAAACATCCTTGTAGTCAGCGAATCAGGATTGCATCACCCAGAGGATTTAAGTATAGTTAAAAAAGCAGGTGCATCCGCTGTACTGATTGGTGAATCCTTGGTAAAACAACCAGATCCTCAATTAGCAATAGCCAATCTCTTTGCTTAATTACAGTCTTAAATTCCATATAAAACAAGGGTTACGAAAAAGGGAACAGGGAACAGGGAACAGAAAAAACTAAAGTTCCAGATTTTAAAGCTTAGTCAAAAATCAGTATTTCCATCTCATGTTTAAAAACATGAGTTTTTCTGTTACCTGTTGCTTCTTCCTCTAAAATTCTCATTTTTCCCGGCTATCTCTTCCTGAATAACTGCAATTATTTATTTCTTGTGTAAGAATTAATTTGGGGTTAACAAAACTTTAAATAAGTTAAAAATTAAACATCCCTAAGTTTCAACTTCATAATAAACTACATGGAGCCAATTCCTTTACCTTCTCCTATCCATTACGAACTTATACTTCAACTTTTAGAAAGACAAACCATGACTTCTCTAGGTCAAAACGAAGACCTACGCAATCAAGTTAATCAACTAATTATTACCCTGCGAAAAGCTGCATCCCAACAAAAGCGACTAGAAGAAAGTTTTCAATCGTCCTCTCTGATCATTGATCACCGTTGGTCTATTAACCATTTTGGTGATAAAGTGGATTGCTCATGATCAATGTCTATTTCCATTTAGACAAAACTCAGCCCTGCAAAAGTGGGGCTGATTAATACAGTTTTAAACTGGCATTCCTACGAAAAATTTGAGTAGGTTTTTTTGTGTTTTTATCCCCTAGAGGGGTTAATTTGTATTGTATTGAAATTTTCAAATAGGACACAAACATGGACAATAAATTGATGCTGATGATTCCTGGTCCTACCCCAGTCCCAGAAGCGGCTTTACTAGCATTAGCTAAACACCCCATTGGTCACCGCAGCGGTGAATTTAGTAGCATGATGGGAGAGGTGACAGAAAACCTGAAATGGCTACATCAAACCACCAGTGATGTATTGATGCTAAATGTCAGTGGGACTGGGGCTGTAGAAGCGGGAATCATTAACTTTCTGTCTCCAGGCGATCGCATTTTAGTCGCTTCTAATGGTAAATTCGGTGAACGTTGGGTAGAAGTTGGTCAAGCCTTTGGCTTAAATGTAGAAGCAATCACCGCAGAATGGGGAAAACCCTTAGACCCAGCCCAATTTGCAGCCAAACTGCAAGCTGATACCAACAAAGAAATCAAAGCCGTCATTATCACCCACAGCGAAACCTCAACTGGTGTCATTAATGATCTAGAAGCCGTCAACCGCCACGTTAAAGAACATGGAGAGGCTTTAATTATTGTTGATGCTGTCACCAGTTTAGGGGCTTACAACGTCCCTGTAGATGCTTGGGGTTTAGACATAGTTGCTTCTGGTTCACAAAAAGGTTACATGATTCCTCCCGGTTTAGGATTTGTCTCCGTCAGTCCTAAAGCCTGGGAAGCCTACAAAACAGCAAAACTGCCTAAGTATTATTTAGATTTAGGGAAATACCGTAAAGCCACCGCTAAAAATACCACTCCCTTTACCCCTCCCGTCAACCTAATAGTGGCACTACATACCACCTTAGGCATGATGAAAAAAGAAGGATTAGAATCCATCTTTACCCGTCATGAACGCCAAAAAAATGCTACTCGTGCAGCAATGAAAGCATTAAATTTATCACTGTTTGCCCCAGATGAATGTGCCAGTCCTGCCATTACCGCTGTAGCCACTCCAGGCATCGAAACCGATAAAATTCGTTCTTTAATGAAAAAACGGTTTGATATTGCTTTAGCAGGTGGACAAGACCATCTGAGTAATAAAATTTTCCGCATAGGTCACTTAGGTTTTGTGAGCGATCGAGACATTCTTAGCTGTATCGCCTCCCTAGAAGTTGTCCTTCCACAAGTTGGTCATGACAACTTCACCCCCGGTGCTGGTATAGCAGCAGCAGCAAAAGTTTTTGCCCAATAGTTATTAGACTCGTAGCGGGTAATAGGTAATGGGTAATAGGTGATAGGTAAATTCTGCCCCTACTCCCTGCCCCCATGCCTCTTCCCTACGCTGTTTCTAGCCAATCATAAATTTGTTCCAACTGTTCTAGCGTAATTAACCCATATTGCCAAAGAGTCATAGTTAAAGAACCAGGATCTTGATCACGGTTACGTAATGCTACAGCGAGGGAAGCAGCGGAAATTGCCAAATCTTCCTGGAGAAAATTAATTAGCCGAGAATATCTTGATGGTGTCATTTGTATCTCACTTACTTGAGTAGAATTGATGATCATAGGTTGTTTATCTAATTTTGTGGGTATTGTATAGCCAGTATTTTATGTGTCACCTTGCTATAAGTAGATTAGATAATTGAGGTTGTATAAAAAAAGTATATATTTTTCTAAATAACCCTTTTGTAAAGCATTAATCTATCTGAATCTACTACTATGTCAAGGTAATTAAAATCACGAAGCAATTTCTACTACAGTGACTTGTGTATCCCATCAGGATGATATTTAGGTAATACTTCAACCATGATGTTAGTGTCACCATTAACATCCTCTAGTTTTTTGTTTTGATTTAAGTAACAAAGATTTTATAGTTTATACTCACCTATTGGCGACTATTTACACTTGCGCCAAAAGAGAGATTTTCGTTACTTAATTTTAAAGTCGTGATCTTAACTGGAAAAACTAAAATCTGATGTTATTCAGGCTACTGATAAATATTAACCTCTTGACTACTATTTATGCCAGGTTTGGTAGTATTTTTTCAAAAAAATAATTTTGTACCAGATAAAAATTCAGCATAAAGACTCATGCTATTTTTACATAGAATTGTTGCCATAGCAGAAGTCAGAAGTCAGAAGTTAAAAGTCTCTTGTGGTATGGCTTTTACCAGAGATTTTGTATCTTATTCAAGTGCATAGAGCTATCGTCAATCTTGATTCTGTTTATCGAATAGTACCGGGAGCTAGGAAATCTATTTTGATCTGATCTCCTTTCTTTAAACCTAGTTCTTTGGCTCGTTCTGACCTAAGTTCAATTACTTGATCTATCAGAACATTAGGACCGTAGGTGGGGCAAGGTTCTATGTCACAAGGAGGAGCAGATGTTTGGATGTACTGAACCACACCTTGCCGGAGAAATACCATATCTAACTCAACGGGTACATTCTTCATCCAAAATTGTACTGGTTGTGCGTTCGGAAAAAGAAACAGCATTCCTCGGTTATCTGGTAAAGTCTTTCTATACATCAAACCCATCTGTTGTTGTTGTTGTGTTCGTGCTACTTCTAACTGAATTTTGATATTTCCAGGCAGAGTAGCTTCAGCCGAAATTGGCAGATTTTGACCAGCATTTACTGATGTTTGGGCTGATGATTCTGGTGTTACGGCTGGAGATTTAGCTGTGGTTGGTGATGAACAGCCCATGAGCAGGATACTAAGTAATATTGAACATAAACTAAGCCAAGAAATCATAACTCGTATAGGGAGTGGGGGAAGTAGGGGAAGTGGGGAAGTGGGGGAGTGGGGGAGTAGGGGAGTAGGGGAGTAGGGGAGTAGGTGAGAAATCTATCTTTACTCTTGCCTCTTGCCTTTTGCCTCTTGCCTCTTGCCTCTTGCCTCTTGCCCATTAAATTATTTACTGCAATTTAGATTCTGACTATCTTACTTAATTTCTGCAAAATTGCCCACAAATTTAGATATTATTTCTGATCTTATGGATTTTAGGAGTCTCTGAGTACATAACCTACACCGCGGATAGTTTGAATTAGGCGTTTTTGACCTTCTTCTTCAATTTTGAGTCGCAGGTAACGAATATACACTTCAATAACATTGGACTCACCCATAAAGTCGTAACCCCAAACATTTTCTAAAATCTGTTCACGGGTTAATACTTCACGGGGATGTTCCATTAAGAACTTTAAGAGTTCAAATTCTTTCATGGTCAAGTCAATGACCTTACTGTTGTAAATAGCCCGGCGGGTTCCTATATCCAAAATCAAATCACCAAAGCGTAATTGTTCGGTGGTATCAACATCTGGTTTGAGATAGAGACGAATCAGCTTTAAAAAATCTTCCGAACGGTAAGGCTTGAGGATGTAATCATCAGCACCAGCATCTAAACAAGCTATGCGATCATCTACGGTGTCTCTAGCCATCAAAACTAGTATAGGAGAACGATTACCAATATTTCTGAGATTTTTACATAAAGATAGTCCTGATTCACCGACAAGCATTCGGTCTACAACAATTAAAGCAGGTTGGCGATGGGTTGGATTACTGGAAGCACCGCCACAGTATTTTAATCCATTGGCTGCATCGTGAGTCACAATGGCATCATAGCCAGCTTCTTGCAAATCACCAGCTAATTGATGAGCTAAAGTTTCATCTGGTTCAATCACCAAAACAAAAACAGCGGGATTGTGGGTAGCTATCATAGCAGTTGGGCTAAAAAGAAAACAAATTTGGATTGGTAATTAGAAAAAACCCTCTCCCCTGACTTATAACCTATTACCGTGTTACTGATATTTCAAACAATACTAACTCAAGTTACTAATTTTCCGGTTGTACTTATATACAAGTTGCTACAACTCAATCAGAACAATAATAATTTTTGCTTAAATGCTATTATACTCAAAATAATGCCAAACTACCTTTTTGCCCTGGACGGGTCGTCATAATTTTACCATTTGAGTGAATAAAATCAAGATAAACTCACCCAAACCCTCTTCACTTTTGCCTCTTGCCTTTTTACTCTCTGCGTCTCTGCGCCTCTGCGTGAGGTAAAATCATATTTTTAGTTTAACCGATAAGTATGGAAATCAAATGGGATTACCCATGTATACAGATAATCCCATTAAATCTGTCAAAAGCTGAAAGCCTAAAACCCTTATTATACCCTACCAGAAACTTTTATGAATTTGCTCTTGATTACTTACCTAAACCATCATATCTATTTGGGTCTTCTTTCTCTTTTTTGTCCTTGGGATCTTTCTTAGGCTTTTTAACTTCTTTATTACCTTTTTTTTCCTTAGACATCAGTATCACCCAACTAGGTTTACCCGTCAAAGCTGCCACATTCTGCTATGAGTAAATCAGGGCGTAGCTTACCTGATATCCTTTAAAAACAGGAAGGGAAGCATTGCACATTTACGCTACTAATTACTATGATACATAGTTATTTGATTTTGTTATGAATTTGATTAACTACGATACAAAACTTTAGATACCTTGTCACTATATCTAATTGAGATTTGTTGCCTTAATTCATTATATCAGTATAATCATATAGGAATAATATTTGATTTATGAAAAGATACGTAGATATTCTCGTTCTTTCCAATGGACCTGGAGAGGTTACAACTTGGGTACGCCCTGTTGTTAAAGCATTGAGGGAAGAATTAGGACATGATGTTTCTCAACTGAGAATTTCTGTAATATTGTCACCTTGTCCCCATGCTAGTGGTAAAGAAACTGATATAGCGTTGGGTTATCCAGAGGTTGATAGAGTTCAAGCACCGGAATATTTTTGGCAATTTTTACTGTGGGGAAAAACCGCGCAAAATTGGGAATGGAGAAATCAAGGTGTAGTCATATTCTTAGGTGGTGATCAAATTTTTCCGGTGATTATTGGTAAAAAATTAGGATATAAAACTGTAGTTTATGCGGAATGGGAAGCGCGTTGGCACAATTTTATAGATAAATTTGCCATTATGAAAGCTCAAGTTGCGAAAAATGTCTCTGCTAAATATGCTGATAAATTCACTGTTGTGGGTGATTTGATGTTAGAAGCAGCAAAGAATGAAATCACACCTAAAGTTGCAAATCATCAATCTAAAGTTGAATTAATTGGAATTTTACCGGGGTCAAAATCTGCAAAATTAACTCAAGGTGTACCTTTGATGTTAGCTATTGCTGAATATATTTATCATCAAAAACCAGAAACGAAGTTTTTTATTCCCGTCGCCCCAACTTTAGATTTATCAACTTTAGCTAGTTTTGCTAATCCTGAAATTAATTCATTCACAAAAGTTTTTGGGTTTCAAGGTGCATCTTTATCAGGTAATTTTCTGGCAACTACTACTGGATTAAGAGTGGAATTAAAACAAGAAAATCCAGTTTATGATTTATTATCCCAATGTTCTATTTGTTTAACTACAGTTGGTGCAAATACCGCAGAATTAGGTGCTTTGGCTGTACCGATGATTGTCCTATTACCAACTCAACAATTAGATGCAATGCGTTCTTGGGATGGTTTACCAGGAATATTAGCAAATTTACCGGGAGTAGGTTCTAGTTTTGCTAAATTAATTAATTGGTGGGTGTTGAGACGTAAGGGTTTATTTGCTTGGCCAAATATTTGGGCGCAAGCAGAAATTGTCCCGGAATTAGTAGGTAAATTGCAATCTGAAGAAGTGGGAGAAATGGTTTTAGATTTGTTAGCAAATCCAGAAAAATTAGAGGCTATGCGGGATAAATTACGCAGTGTTAGAGGTGAAGGTGGTGCTGCGGATAAGTTAGCAATTTTGGTAAAGAAAGAGTTATTATAGATTTAGATAAAATTGGAATTTTGAAAATATGAAAGCACCTGATAGTGTTGTTCAACTGGTTGAATATTTTCACTCTTCGATAGAATTGTATCGGGCGGGGGGAATTAATGAAACACAAACTAGAATTGAATTTATTAATCCTTTGTTTGCGGCTTTGGGATGGGATATTGGCAATGAACGACAAATTTCTGATATTTATAAAGATGTTGTTCATGAAGATTCTTTAAAAATTAGTGATGCAAATAAAGCCAAAGCACCTGATTATAGTTTTCGGGTGGGGGGAGTGAGGAAGTTTTTTGTGGAAGCGAAAAAACCCGCTGTTAATGTGGGTCAAAACATGAGTGCAGCTTTTCAAGTCAGACGTTATGGATGGTCTGCAAAGTTAGCTTTAAGTATTTTAACAGATTTTGAAGAATTTGCAGTTTATGACTGTCGAATTATGCCAAATAAAAATGATTCAGCATCAGTGGCGAGAATCAAACATTTTAATTATACAGAATATATTGATAAATGGGAGGAGATTTATCATCTTTTTTCTAAGGAAGCTGTGTTAAATGGTTCTTTAGAAAGGTTTGCAGAAACTAAAGTTAAGGCTGGGATTACTGTTGATCAAAAATTTCTCCAAGAAATTGAAGTTTGGCGAGAAAATTTGGCTGCTAATATTGTTTGGCGAAATCCGCAAATTCAACAAAGAGAGTTAAATTTTGCTGTGCAAATGACAATTAATAGAATTGTCTTTTTACGCATTTGTGAAGATAGGGGAATTGAACCTTATCAACAGTTATATAATTTATTAAAGTTTGAAAATTTTTATCAAGAGTTAGGTCGGTTATTTATCAATGCAGATTATCGCTATAATTCTGGTTTATTCCATTTTCAAGATGAAAAAAGACGAGAAAATTCTGATGATTTTACTTTGAATTTAACTATAGATGATTCTATTTTAACCTTAATTATTAGAAAACTTTATCCTCCAGAAAGTCCTTATGAGTTTTCTGTGATTCCTGTGGAAATTTTAGGACAAGTGTATGAACAATTTTTAGGGAAAGTCATTCAAATATCTGCAAGTCGTCAAGCGGTTATTGAAGATAAACCGGAAGTAAGAAAAGCTGGAGGTGTTTATTACACTCCTAGTTATATTGTTGATTATATTATTAAACAAACTATTGGTAAGGTTTTAGAGGGTAAAAAACCGGAAAAAATCCAAGATATGACAATTCTTGATCCTGCTTGTGGTTCGGGTTCTTTTTTAATTGTGGCTTATCAATTTATCCTAGATTGGTATTTGGAACAATATTTGCAAAATCCCAAGAAATACAAAAATAAATTCTATCAAATTTCGGATCATCAGTGGCGTTTAACTGCAAGTGAAAGAAAGCAAATTTTATTAACTCACATTTATGGTGTTGATATTGATCAACAAGCGGTAGAAACAACTAAGTTATCTTTGTTATTGAAGGTATTGGAGGGAGAATCAGGAGAAACAATTACCAGACAATTACAGTTATTTAAGGAAAGGGCTTTACCTGATTTAGATGATAATATTCAATGTGGTAATACCTTGATAGATGGAGAATTTTATCAACATACTCAATTAGATTTTTTAGATGAGGATACGGCTTATAGGGTTAATATTTTTGACTGGAAATCGGCTTTTTCTGCTATTATGAAACGCGGTGGTTTTGATGTGGTTATTGGTAATCCTCCCTATATTAGAATTCAAGCTTTAAAAGAATGGGCTGCTTTGGAGGTTGAATTTTATAAACAACAGTATATTTCTGCTAGTAAGGGAAATTATGATATTTATGTTATCTTTGTGGAAAAGGGATTAGAGTTATTAAGAAAAGATGGCTATTTAGGTTTTATTTTACCTCATAAGTTTTTTAATGCTCAATATGGAGAAGCTATCAGGAAGTTAATTTCTGAGGGTAAATATCTGAGTAAAATAGTGCATTTTGGAGATCAACAAGTTTTTCCCAAGGTTTCGACTTATACTTGCTTGCTGTTTTTGAAAAAATCACAACAATCTGATTTAGAAATGGAAAGAGTGCTGGATTTAGTAGATTGGAAAAATAATCATAATAGTCAAATAGGAATTATTAATCATTCATTAGTTTCAGCTTCAGAATGGAATTTTATTCTGGGAGAAGATGCTAGAATATTTACCAAGTTACAACAAATTAAATCTACACTAGAAGATGTAACAGAGAGAATTTTTCAAGGAGTTAAAACCAGTGCTGATAAAATATATATAGTAGAAGAATTATCACGGGAAGATAATTTAATCCAAGTTTTTTCTAAACAAAAACAAATAGCATACTGGTTAGAGTCTAAGTTACTACATCCTTTAATCAAAGGTGGTGATAGTAAAAGATATTATTTGTCTAAAACCAATAAGTTGATTATTTTTCCCTATATGCTTAAAAATAATGGTTTAATAGAATTAATTTCTATGAATACCTTTGAGAAAGAATATCCTTTAACCTGGAATTATTTACTAGATAATAAAAATTATTTAGAAAGTAGAGAAAATAGCAAGATGTTAGGAGAAAATTGGTATGGATATAGTAGATTTCAAGCTTTAAATGTTATGGCTTTACCAAAAATATTTACTCCTGATATTGCTACAGGTTCATCATTTACATGGGATAAAATAGGGGAAATCTTTTTTACAGGTGGTGTCGCTGGAGGATATGGAATTTTAGTAAAATCTAATTATTCATGGGAATACATTTTAGGGTTGTTAAATAGCAAAGTCCTAGAATTTTATCTCAAAAAATCATCTACATCTATGAGAGGTGGTTATTACAGTTTTGAATCTCGGTTTATTCGCAATCTTCCTATTAAAGTTATTGATTATTCTCAAATTGCAGAGAAGAAAAAACATGATTTAATTGTTAATTTTGTGAAACAAATACTTTATCTTCATACACAAATTAATGAGGTAAATACACCCCCAGCAAAAAAGATGATTCAGCAACAAATTCAAGCTACTGATAGACAAATCAATCAATTGGTTTATGAACTTTATGAATTAACTGATGGGGAAATAACTATGATTGAAAGGATGTAAATTTACTCTTCTCCTTGTCTGCGTCCTAGTTCATACACACCAGCACCGATACAAGCAAGTATACCAATGCTAATTCCCCAGCTATTACCTAAGCTGATATCTAGAAGCCAGTTGGATAAACCACCAAATATCAAAAATGGGAAAATGCTAAATAGTGAAGCGTAAAAGGAATTTTGTGATTCTCTGGCTTGGCGAGTTTTTTCAAATTCTGATTCACTGGTATAGAGGGAACGTTCAGCAAAATTGAACCAGCGGTTGAGTTGTGTGGTTATCCATTCTCTGGTTTGGGAAAAACTCAGATATAAGGCTAAAGCCCATAAACAAGCTCCAGCGATCGCTATTTTATCTAACTCAAAGTGAAAAGGCAATATGTCAAACATGGCATCGGTTAACTCTCCAATTGCTAATTTTAGCTTTTATCTGCCCCTAAATCCCACTATGGTGAGATTTTTATGGACAGGTTAGAGAATGCCTTGTGTAAAGTACGGTTATTATTTATGCTGATGCTGAGACAGTACAATTAAGTTAACTAAAAGTGAGTCGTTCTTTTGTCTGTAAATTCTGATGAAATGTTTTTTGGAACATTAACTAATCAAGAGTATGATGTTGAACAGGAAAAAGTTGAGCTAGTTAGAAAACATATCAGTAAGTTTGATGAGTTCTTACCAAGTCAAAAAATGATTGATAGACTTCAAAACGCTTTAGATTTGGGACAGAAAATATGCAATTCTGATGCTAGTTTCTACTTTCATGAACTAAAAGAAGCGGAACTCATGGAAAAAGGTTATGATTGGTATACGGCACATCCTATGGCTATAGCACATTATGGTGTATCACCATACAGTTTATATCATCCTGAAGTAATTAAAGCTTACCCAGAAGATTTTAATAGAAATTGGCGAAAAGCTTGGGGGATTGACTCATGATCAAAGTATTAGATTTAGGTATAACCGGAAAAGCTCGGATTTGGAATAACGAATCATTTTATTTTCCTGGAGATTTTCGACCTGTTTTCTATCCTGTTATAGATGAAAAGATAGAAGTCATCCTGGAAAATGCAAAGATTGGTTTATTCTCTAAAAAAGAAGTGATGATAGAGATATTAGCACCTCTAGGAGCTAGGTTCTTATATGGCTGTTTGGGGGCTACATTTGAGCCGAATAATTCTGGTAAATTAGTATTGAAAGTGGCGGTTTCCACTCAAGTTGAACGGGAAGTTAATTCTTCTCTGGCATTATCATTAGATGTGGTGAAAATTGGGATACCAGAAGAATATGCAGATAGTGTTTTTAATGGTGCAAAATTGAAGTTGCAAGAATCGGGAATTAGTTCAATATTTGGTTCTGGTGAAATTGCTTTTAAATGGGGTACATTTGGGGAAATCGGATCTTCTAGATCATTTTTTCACGATCTTGCATATACAGTTATTGAGGTGATGGTGCGAGATAAAATTCCTACTAATTATAATGTTAAACCACCATTTAAAAAAGTTCTGGAACAATCTTTTTGATATTTTTATTAACCGGGAAAAAGTAGAGACATTACATGGAACGTCTCTACAAGGATTTTGGAAACTCAACTAATAAGTTGCGGCTACTGGCTCATTAGTGACTTTAATGGCTGTATTATCAGCGACTATGGTGCGGAATACATCCCCTTCAATGGTTTCTTGTTCTATTAACAAATCAACGGCTCGTTCCAAGGTTAAGCGGTTTTCTTGAATGATTTCTTTAGCTTGAATATAACAGCGGTTAACAATCTCCCGGACTGCGTGATCAATTTTCGCCGCAATGTCTTCGGAATATTCGGATTTATTCATCCAGTCCCGTCCTAAAAATACATCGTTGTTTTGATTTTCTAGGGAAACTGGACCTAAATCGGACATTCCAAATTTTGTGACCATTTGTCGTGCCATGTTGGTAACTTGTTGTAAGTCATTTCCTGCACCTGTGGTGACTTCCGCTTTCCCAAAGACGATTTCTTCAGCCGCACGACCACCTAAAGTGGCGGCAATGCGGGCTAAAATTTGGGAACGGGAAATTAAACCCTGTTCTTCGTTGGGAGTAAACCAGGTTAAACCTAGTGCTTGTCCTCTGGGAATGAGTGTAACTTTTTGTACAGGATCATGACCTGTAACTAATGTTCCTACTAAAGCGTGTCCAACTTCGTGGTAAGCTATCAGACGTTTGTTTTTGCTGTCTACTAAAGCAGTGCCTTCCATACCGGCGACGACTCTATCTATGGCGTTATCAATTTCTAAGTCGGTTACGGCTTCTTTGCGTCTTCTGGCGGTGAGAATGGCGGCTTCGTTGAGTAAATTGGCTAAATCTGCACCAGTAAATCCAGGAGTGCGGCGAGCGATCGCTTCTAAAGATACACTAGGATCAATTTTCTTATTCTGAGCGTGGACTGTCAAAATTTCCTGTCTTCCCTTCAAATCGGGAACATCCACAATTACCTGTCTATCGAAGCGTCCCGGACGTAATAGAGCCGAATCAAGGACATCTGGACGGTTAGTAGCAGCAATAATAATAATCCCTGTATTGCCTTCAAAACCATCCATTTCTGTTAATAGTTGGTTGAGGGTTTGTTCCCGTTCATCATTTCCACCCCCAATACCTGCACCCCGTTGTCTTCCCACTGCGTCAATTTCATCAATAAATATCAAACAAGGGGCATTTTCTTTGGCTTTTTTGAATAAATCGCGGACACGGGAAGCGCCGACACCAACGAACATTTCCACAAATTCTGAGCCAGACATACTGAAAAATGGCACACCTGCTTCCCCAGCAATGGCTTTTGCAAGTAAGGTTTTTCCTGTTCCTGGTGGTCCAATTAATAGTACACCTTTGGGAATTTTTGCCCCTACCGCTGTAAATTTTTCTGGCTGTTTGAGGAAAGTAACAACTTCTTCTAATTCTTCTTTGGCTTCCTTGACTCCGGCCACATCATTAAATTTTACGCCTGTTTTCGCTTCCATTTGAAACCGAGCGCGAGATTTACCAAAACTCATAGCTTGGTTAGAAGCATTGGCAGAACGCCGCAGGAATAATAACATGAGTGCCACTAGGGGTAAAATCCACATGAGATTAATTAATAAGCCTACAGCGGCTCTGTTACCAGCGGAGGAAACTTCGCCAAAATCCACGTTTTTTTCTTTAAGTTTGTTAATTAATTCCGCATTTTGATCTAAAAGGCGCACCTGTAAAGGCAGAGTATCGGGTTTTTGTCCCACTAAATAAACCCTAGCTGTTTGTTCAGCTTGATCTAACTCTACCTTTTTAACTTCTCCTTTATTGGCTTTTTGAATTAATTCACCATAGGTTAAAGAATTTCGCTCGGTTTTTTGTTGCGCTAAAACGGGACTATTGCCAGTCATACTGGGTAATATCATCAACCAAGCAGCTATAATTCCTGTTAATATATGATGCGGAGAAGAACCTGGTAACTGCTGTTTTATTAAAGCTTTTTTGTGCAAATTTTTCATAATAGTTATCCTTTATGGCTGTTTCTTAGCGGAAATTGTCAAATCCAGAAATTATAGTTTTCTTATAACAGTTTAACTGTCAAACTCAATTATTAACAGGTGACAGTGAAGAAGGTGAGAGTCTTTAAGATAACTGAATTGTCCTGGGGAATTTGGGATTTTTCATGGGCGATTCCTCAGTCATGCTTGGCGATCGCTCTTTGCTCCATGTAAAATAAATATTCCGGTCTGTATTTTCTCAACATCATGGGCAGCACTTTTGGTCATCTTTTCCGTATTACGACTTTTGGCGAATCTCACGGCGGCGGTGTGGGCGTTATCATTGATGGATGTCCCCCACAACTGGAAATTTCCGCCGAGGAAATTCAATTTGAGTTAGATAGAAGACGGCCAGGACAAAGTAAGATTACCACTCCTCGCAAAGAAGCTGACACCTGTGAGATTTTATCGGGTGTGTTTGAGGGAAAAACTCTGGGAACACCTATTGCCATTTTAGTCAGAAATAAAAATACTCGTCCCGAAGATTATGATGAGATGGCGCAGAAATATCGCCCTTCTCACGCAGATGCTACCTATGATGCTAAATATGGCTTGAGAAATTGGCAAGGTGGTGGCAGGTCGTCCGCCCGTGAGACAATAGGTAGAGTTGCTGCTGGTGCGATCGCTAAAAAGATTTTACATCAAGTTGCAGGTGTAGAAGTAATCGCCTATGTGAAGCGCATTAAAGATTTAGAAGGGGTTGTTGATACCAATACTGTCACTTTAGCAGATGTCGAAAGCAATATCGTCCGTTGTCCAGATGGCGAAATTGCCAACACCATGATTTCCTTAATTGAACAAACCGGTCGAGATGGTAATTCTATCGGTGGTGTCGTTGAATGTGTGGTGCGGAATGTTCCCAAGGGTTTAGGCGAACCAGTTTTTGATAAATTAGAAGCTGATTTAGCAAAAGCGGTAATGTCACTTCCTGCAAGTAAAGGTTTTGAAATCGGTTCTGGTTTTGACGGAACTTTATTAACAGGTTTTGAACATAACGACGAATTTTATATTGATGAACATGGGGAAATTCGCACAGTAACTAACCGTTCAGGAGGGATTCAAGGAGGAATTTCCAACGGTGAAAACATTATTATCCGCGTGGCTTTTAAACCAACAGCTACTATTAGAAAGGAACAAAGAACTGTAACGAAAGAAGGGGAAGAAACGGTTTTAGCAGGAAAAGGAAGACATGATCCTTGTGTTTTACCCCGCGCTGTGCCGATGGTTGATGCGATGGTGGCTTTGGTTTTATGTGATCATCTATTAAGGCATTATGGACAGTGTAAGGTGTTGTAGGAAGTTAGAGTTTTAGGTGATTTTAAGAACTACACAAAGTATTGATGTAACAAGCTATCTATATTTTACCAAGTCCTTAAATATAGCTATCTTCGCAGTTCAAAAAATTAAAAATCAGGAGATTATTATATGCCTGAATTAATCAGTACAAGTCAGCTATCGAGAATTGTTTTGAAGGGCTTTAAGTCCATTGTAGAATGCGACATTGAGCTTACTCAACTCAACATATTCATTGGCTGCAATGGTGCTGGTAAATCTAACTTTATCGGCTTTTTTCGGATGATTGAACAGATGCTTGAAAATAAACTCCAAGTTTTTGTCAGTCGTCAAGGTGGACCCGATGCGATTTTGCATTTTGGTCGGAAAATAACCGAACAATTAGAAGTTGAACTCTACTTTGGACACAACGGTTACTTTGCAACCTTTGAACCAACTCAGGATAACCGTTTGATGTTCTCTAAAGAATCTTTTTGGTGGGACATGAGTGGAGAGAAGAGAATCAGTAGTGGTCATTTTGAAACTAAAGCCTCACAAGGGACTGGAACTGGAAGTGATATGTATGTATTACCTGCTATGAAGCAATGGCGAGTTTATCATTTCCATGATACAAGCGATAGTGCTTATGTGAAGCAACCACATGGCATTAATGATAATGCTTACCTGCGGGCTGACGGGCGAAATCTTGCAGCTTTTTTGTATTTATTAAAGGAAAAATATTCTGAATCTTATCAACAAATCGTAAAAACAGTTCGACTTGTCGCTCCTTTTTTTGGTGATTTCTATCTACGACCTTCTCCACAAAATAATGATGTCATAGAACTAGAATGGTTTGAGCAAGGTCAGGATATACCCTTTAAAGCTCATCATTTTTCCGATGGAACGTTGCGGTTTATCTGTTTAGCAACGGTTTTTTTGCAACCTAATTTATTTTATAAACCTGCAACAATTTTAGTGGATGAACCTGAGTTAGGTCTTCACCCTTATGCAATTACTGTTCTGGCATCGTTAATGCGTGCGGCTGCACAAAAAAAACAAGTTATTGTTTCTACTCAATCGGTGGAATTGCTAAATGAATTTGCAGCCAAGGATGTAATTGTTGTAGATAGAGATGATGGTAAATCATTACTGCGAAGATTGAAAGAGGAAGATTTATATGAGTGGTTGGAAGACTACAGTTTAGGAGAACTTTGGAAAAAGAATATTCTTGGAGGAAGACCTTCACGATGATTCGAGTCAACGTTTTTGTGGAAAGATATATTACAGAGTGAGCGTGACTTATTTCCTTCACCTGAACATATCAATGACGGTCCGATAACAGCTCCATCTAAAAGGATTAAAAAATGCTGCCCTTTCTATGATAAACCATTACATGGATCTTTGATTGCAATGGATATCGGGTTAGATGTAATTCGTCAGCATTGTCAACATTTTGATAAATGGTTAACGCGGCTGGAAAAAATTATATTGTAGAGATTTTAAATATCAGACTAAAAAAATGCAATTATAAAGTATTGCAAAGTTATTTGAAAAAAGATTTTTTTTAGTATAGATATATGAAGAATATGAGCAAATAGATCATCACAGTATTACAGTACGAATATCAACAATTAAAAGATTTAAGAAAGGGGCTATAGTATTATGGCTATCTCCAAAATGTTTGCTGATATGGCTGAGTTTGTTTCTGAAGCCTTCATGCGGATTTTCACCCCTGCTAATGATGCCTATCCTGTGATTGGGGTACAGCCCTTTACAGGGAAAATATATAAAAAAGGTAAAGCAGCTTGGTAGGTATTAAGTTAGTAGCACTGAAGATTTTTCTCTATCATCAGAGTAGGGACAAGGTAAACATTTTGATAGCCTGTCCCTATTTTTAATTGATTCTAACCGCCTATTTCTTGCAGCATGGTTTGGATTCTGGCAACGCCTTCTTGATCATTTCCCCGCTGATACAAATCTAATGCCTTTCTGAGAACCTTGTTTGCTTGTGTCGTTTGTCGTCGTTGTTTAAACATAGAACCGATTAACTCATAGGTGCGGGGATTATTTTTATCCAAATTAATAGCTTGTTCATAAGCCCACATAGCTGCTTGATAATCACCCAAACTAGTTTGAGAAACTCCTAATCCTAAATAGGCGTTGACATTATTCCGATTTAACTGAATAGCCCGACGGTAAGCTTCTTTTGCGCCTTTGTTATCTTTTGTACTACTTTTAAGATAACCGACGGCATAGTAAAAATCACTATTATTAGGATTAATGGCAATAGCTCGACGATAAGCATCTAAAGCAGAGGTAAAATTGCCTTGTTGAGTATATAAGTAGCCAATCCCAGCGTAAATTCTGTCATTTTTGGGATCTAATTTTGCGGCTTGTTGATAGACTGCGATCGCTCCATGATAATCTTGAGCATCTACCAGTCTTTTTCCCTCATCTATCAAGCTTTTCAACTCTGGATTATTCACCTGTGCCACTAAGACCTCAGCTTTCGCTACTACAGGTGTGTTAGTAAATAAACATCCTAGTAATAAAGCAGTTAACAGGACTGATGTTTTTCTGTACATAGTAAATTTTCCTAAGTTTTCTTAAACCGTTTTTATTCGCACATTAAAACAAAAATCTTGATCTTTGTAATCTGTATTTATTCACATTTACAGAATATTAATAATTTCTTAAAATTACTTGACATCCTCATAACTATAACAATAAATTGATCCTTTCGCCAACCGATACGGATAAATTACACAAAATGACAGGTATAATGAAGTATCAGGCGATGTTTTTTCTGGAATTTGGCCATAATCACCTAATGTACATGAATGTATGCTGTTAACTACTACTGATGTGATTCAAGGTGCTGTAATTCAATCCTACTTAGGTATTGTCACAGCAGAAGTTGTCTATGGTAGCAATTTCCTCCGAGATTTCTTAGCGAGTATTCGGGATATTGTTGGTGGACGCACTGGCAGCTATGAACGTCTCTTTGAAGAAGGGCAGCGGAAAGCAATGGAGGAATTAGAACAAAGAGCGCAACGTTTAGGCGCAGATGCTGTTGTCGGTATTGCTGTTGATACTGGGACAATTAATGTTGATCAATCTGGTGTTTTATTAGTAATTACAGCCACAGGAACAGCCGTCAAAATTCGTTAATATTTTGATAATTTTGTCATTTTTTACCATTTCTCATCTAGCCAATTTATAACTAAAGAAATTGAGTTCATTTTTTAGCGCCCTTGGTACAGGGAGAATTGCTGAATCCTTAGCGCCGAGAACAATTGCTCCTACTATTATTAGTGGGAGCAGTGGCGGGGGCGCGAACTTCTCGAATTAATAATTACAATTCTTGACGGAAAAATCACAATTTCGGCAATATTTGTGAAAATTCTCCTTGATTGAGAGTTGCAAAATACAGTTCAACTTTAAGATCAGGATAGCGATCGCGAATTGATGAATAGGCACAACTTAAATAATCTGTATGTATTTGCAACTCTCGTTGAGGATCTTTACTTAAATTAGGGTCAATCATCATTGCATAAGCCCCACAATCTTGATGATCAATAATAATAACTGTGTTGATATGATGGAGTTTATAGGAGATATCTAACTGATCCCAAAATGCTTCAGCGTCAGATTTGTGGGGGAATCCGGTTAAAGCTAATGAAGCACCAGCTAAAGCTGTTAAATCATATTTATCTGTGAGATTTTTATCCCTTAAAAAAGACTGTTCTGCTGTCCAAAACCGGAAGTCAATACAACTCAGAACTAAAGCTTGGGATTGATTGACTGTGGCTTTTGCTGGTGTTGCTGATTGCAGAACAGTAAATGCCACTGCTGCGGGAAGAAAAGATCTAAGAAAATGACGACGACTATAACAACAAAGACATTGATTGATATTTTTATTCATGTTTTACTTAGTCATTTAATTCCATTAATTCTTTTGATTTCGGCAATCTTCACCAAACTCAAATCGCTCATCCGTTTGATAAATAAAGCACCGCCAGCAATTAATCCTACCTCCACGAATTACGCCAGATAGTCGGGTTTTGCTCCCAGAACGGAAACTCATCGCAGTTCCCGCGATCGCCCCTGTGGCGGGAATACCACCAAAAAATTGATTCTTGGAGGGTATTTGCGATCGCCATATCGTTATTCCAACTCTTATACACAACTAGTTGATGCCACAGTTTGTGCTATTCGATTGTTAGTAAAGTTTAATTCTGTCCCCTAAAATATTGCTGCCTACCAGATACGCAATTTTTATTGCATTTATTTTAAGATAGTTCTTCCTCGTCAAGTGTATTATAACAAATTACAAATCCATTGTCAACCCCCAAATACTCTTTATTGGCGTTGAACAATCAAAAGATTACCGCCAGTCAGGATATTCTAGATACCACAACTTACCACTTCAAAACCGCTTCCTCAATTCCTTTCTCTCTTCTAACTTTGGCATCAGTTTCAAACCAAGTAATAATTTGCCTAGTTGTCAACTCCTCAATAGACACATCATATTCCTGAGCAATATGTTGTAAAATCCGCAAAGAAGAAATAGTCAGTCTAGTTAAAAACTTCTCAGGAGAAGATAACAAAGCTGCATCAACTTGTGCAGATTCGTCATGGGTTAAAAATTGAGTTGATGATTGATTAGGGGCGATATCCATAAAAATTCAAAATTCTGTTTAATCGAGAGGTTGCCTTCATACCATTAAATCATATTATTGTCACCCCTGAGCAATAAAAACCGAGCAATAAGTAACTCAACCTTAAAAAGCATAATACCCAGATCACCGACTTATTAATTTAATCAGGAAATCTGTGTTTTTAACCAACTCCGAAAATTTTTAATCATTGACACCTCACCCACTTGTAAACTAGAAGCTAAAAACCGAGGAACTTCTGTATTTAAAGGTAAATTCGCAAAGGTTGGTGAACCATTGCCAGGAATATATTTATCCTCATATAAACTATAAATTTGCATTACAGGTTCAGCATAACGCCAAACTTCAGGAACACCTAAAGCTAAATAAATCGGTAATTTATCAATAGAAGAACTAGCATAATCAACTTCTATGACTAAATCAGGTGGGGGATCTTGAGTTAAATCTAAACTGGTTTTATTTCTCATGATTGGTTCATTTTGAATATAGAAACTAGAATCAGGTTCTACACCTCTAGCTAGATCTTCTCTTTTACAAGTTAATGAACCAGTGCTTTTGACATTGAGATTTAACTCTTCAACTAAAACAATAATTAGATTTTGTAACAAACGGTTATTATGTTCATGGGGCATTAATGGAGTCATAATTTCTAAGATTCCCTGATTATAAGTAAACCTGTTATGGCGATCATCACCTGTTTCTAATAAAATTCGTTCAAAAGTATTCCAAGAAATATGATGGAGGATGACGCTATTGGTGTGAGTGTTGCTGTAAGTAGGTGCTAGAATTACCATAGAAATTTACTTTGCAGTTTTAATTATTCTATTATATCACTTTAGGGAATAAAGAAAATTCTCCCTAAGAACTAATTTAAAACTTCGATCAATTCATCTTTAGTTAAATCTGCATCTCAAATTATTTTTACTAATAAGCCTTTTCCGATAGTTTTAAGTAATGGGACAGAATTAATTACACAACTGATTTTTCTGTTCCCAGTTAAGAGTTAAGAGTTCCCTCTCTCAACGAGTGAATTTAATTTTGTCCGACTACTTACCAATATAAGAAGGAATAGAAACAACTCGATTATCTTCATGTTTCATTCTTACATGACTTCCCTTTTGTCTGACTAAGTAGGGTGAACACAATAAAACCAATCTGTGTAAAGAAAAGTAAAATTTTTCAGCAAGCCCTATATAAAAACCTGCTTTTTCTAAGAGGGTGTTGGAAAAGTTTTGAGGAGTCAAAATTTATGCCAATCGCCTAATCATAATACGGATCGTAAAAGTTATCGCCATTCCCGTTAACCAAGATATTACTCAGTTATTTTACGTCAAAATCGCGCCACCCATTAACCGCTCATACCTATACCTTAACTCATCCTGCATTAATGGCCAACGCGCTAAACTTGCATCCATATCAATCACCTTTTCCGCTGCTTGTCGCGCTAACAGCAAAATGTCCTCATCTTCCACCAAACTCGCTAAAGTAAAATCTGCTACACCAGATTGACGAGTTCCCATCACCTCCCCAGGACCGCGAAACCGCATATCCATTTCCGAGATAAAAAAACCATCTTGGGACTGTTCTAGCACCTTTAAACGTTGTTGAGCATCAGGACTTCGAGAGCTACTCATTAATAAACAATAAGATTGCGCTGCACCTCGTCCCACTCGTCCCCGCAATTGGTGCAATTGTGATAAACCGAATCTCTCCGCGTGTTCAATCAGCATTACAGTAGCATTAGGTACATCTACACCCACCTCAATCACAGTCGTAGAAACAATAATTTGAGTTTCATTATCGCGGAATTTATTAATTGCTTCTTCTTTTTCTGCTGAAGTCATGCGTCCATGCAATAACCCAACTTGAACATCAGGAAACACACTTTCTTGTAACTTCTGATATTCATCTACAGCCGAACGCAAATCTAATTTTTCCGATTCTTCTACCAAAGGTAAAACTATATAAACCTGTCTACCTTGAGCAACTTCTCGCCGGATTAAATCGTAAGCTTGGGGACGTTGTTTTCCACTTAACATCGTGGTTTGAATTTGTTGTCTTCCCGGTGGTAATTCATCAATTTGACTAACATCTAAATCCCCATGTACAGTTAATGCTAAAGTCCGGGGAATGGGTGTAGCTGTCATTGTTAAAACATGAGGTTGTTCGCCTTTTTGCTGTAACTTTGCCCTTTGTTCTACTCCAAAACGATGCTGTTCATCTATTACTACTAAACCCAACTGTTGGAAATTAACTTTATCTTGAATTAGAGCATGAGTTCCTACCAATAAAGGTAATTCACCTGTTTCTAATTGGGAATAAATTTCTCTTCTTTTAGCTACTTTTGTCGAACCTGTTAATAATTCAACTGGTAAATGGAGGAGATTAAACCAACTTACTAATTTACGATAATGTTGTTCTGCTAATACTTCCGTAGGAGCCATTAACGCCGCTTGATAACCTGATTGAATTGCTGCCAAAATAGCAATAACAGCAACAACAGTCTTCCCTGAACCAACATCACCCTGAACTAAGCGATTCATAGCTACAGGTTTTTGTAAATCCGTGAGAATTTCATTCACAACTCTCTGTTGTGCGCCAGTTAATTGAAAAGGAAGAATTTTGTCGAATTGTTCTAATAATTTGCCTGTGGGTGTCAGTATGGCACTGGTTTGAATTTCTTGCGCCTTCTTTTGTCGTTGCAGTAAGCCAAGTTGTAAATAGAAAAATTCATCAAATACTAACCGACGACGGGCAATTTTTAAAGAGTCACTATCTTTAGGAAAATGAATATTCGGAATTGCTTCTTTCAATTCCATCAAAGCATATTTTTTTCGTAAACCTTTAGGTAAAGGATCTTTTAAATTCACTGCTGCTGTTAAAGCTGTCATTACAGCCTGTCTGACTGTATTAGCCATTACTCCTTCAGTCAAGGCATAAATAGGGACAACTCGCCCAATAGTTATAGAATCAATAGGGTCTCCTGGATTTGCCAAAACTTCTAATTCTGGATTATCCAAAGTTAAACCATATTTACCACCTTTGACTAATCCACAAACCGCCAACATACTACCTACAGGATAGTTGCGTTTTAAACTTTCTTGCCAACCACGACTACTAAAACGCGCACCTGCGTAAAAACGGGTAACTTTAATTTGTCCGGTATTGTCTTTTAAAATTAATTCTAAAATTGATAACTTTTTATTTTTAGGACTGGTGAAAAAATTAAATCTTTTAACGGTCGCTATGATAGTTACTGTTTCCCCTCCTTCCAGTTCGCTAATATTTACCTGACGGGCATAATCAATATGATCACGAGGATAATAAAGCAGTAAATCCCGAACAGTATGTAAATCCAGCCGCGCTAAACTATCAGATTTTTTAATGCCAATTTCTGGGACATCTCTAAGTTTTTTATCCAGTGTTAGTGGTAATTTTTTATTAATTTCGACAACAATTGGCGTAATGGGATGTTGGTTTTTAGATTCGTAATTTGTTTTGGGTTCTTCTGTTTCTAGTTCTTGTTGCAGTTGATTTAGATATCTTCTAATTTCGGCTACTAAATGTTGTCTTTCTGGTAATGTTAAATTTGGATAATTGGCAAATTGCGTTCCTACTTGATGCCAGCGGAGTCTTTCTTTTGGTGGTAAGGCAGTTGGGAAATTACCAAAAGTCAAACACAGAAATTCACTAAAGCGGTATTGCTTACCTACTAAATCTATAAAGCCTTTTTCAGCTTCAAATGCTAAGGCTTTATGTAATCTTATCCAATCGGGCGTTTCATTAGTCATTGGTCAGTTGTCAGTTGTCAAGGGAATATGTAGTGTTAATAGATAGATATTTTTAATAACCTATACAGGTTCTAATTTTTAATTTTGCATTTTTAATTTCCCTGCTCACCTACTTAATCCTCAAACCAACTGGCACGCCAAGCGGCTTCGGCTTCAGCAATTTTCAGTTCTCGTTGCCTTTTTTGATATTCTCGTCCTAGTTTATTCAATTGCATTAAAATGTTACGAATTCCTTTGCGTTCTGCCAACAGTGTCGCTTCAGCAAATTCTATTTCTCCTAGTCGTAAGTGAATAGCCATAATCTGAGTCAGGCTAGAATCTTCGGAATCTTCTTCATCACTAATTTCTATCACTAAGTTTAAGAGATTAGGGGGACTAGGTATCATATTACTAGAACCCTCTGAGGAAGCAGCAGCAGCGGTGGCAGCGACTAAAATTGGTTCTGGTAGTTTTTTGGGTAAAACTCCGGTTTTTTGGATTAAAATATTAACCGCCTGGGAGACTTTTTTCAAAGTTTCCTGAATTGCCTCTTCTAAATCTTGTTGCCATTCAACTAGTTCTACGGGGTTAGAAGGATCTAATGCTTGAGGTTGTTGTTCCTTTTCTTCATTTTCTTCGTTCCCTTCATTTTCTTGATTTTCCGTTTCAATGTTCTCTTTTTCTTCAGTTTCTACAACTGCTTCCGCTTGAGTAATTTCTGGGGGTTGAATATAACTAATTAATTCTTGAGCGGCTTGTTGACTGAATTTACGAATGCCTTGTTGTAATTTTTGCCGCTGATTTAGTGATAAGTTCAGAAATTCATCAGGATATCCCTGGGTACAAAGGTAATAACTAGCTAAAATCAGTTGCTTTTGTAAGGCTGCCCCCAGTATATTTATATATCTAGCATAGGCTAAATTGAGTTCTTGAGCGATCGCCCTAACCGCCTCTTTTAATTCATTAATATCTTTTTCTATCCGTTCAATTGCTCTTGCCATAAGTTTGTCAGTTGTCAGTTGTTAATTGGTTTGTATAGTACAAATATAGGCAATTTTGAATAAATAATCATCATTTAAATAAAATACAGGCCAGCGTGTTTTACGTGGCCTGTAAATACATAGAGTTATTAGTCAAAGGTAAAAGTCCATAATCAACAGCTAACTATTAAGTGTATATTCTTAACAACTTACCACTGACCACTAACCACTGACTAATCACAAAATTACTTAGCGCCAATTTGGGCCGCAACTTCATCAGCAAAACTCATTTCGTTCTTTTCAATGCCTTCACCGAGGACATAACGCACAAAGCGACTAACTTGAATTTCTTCGCCAACTTTAAATTTTACTTGCTTCACCAAGTCTTCTACCGAAATACTTTGATCACGGATAAAAGGTTGATCTAGTAAAGTCATTTCTTTGAGACGTTTCTCAATTCTGCCTTGAACAATCTTTTCTTTGATGTTCTCTGGCTTATTACCCAAGTCATCCTTACCCATTTCGATATCTTTTTCTTTGGTGACAACTTCGGCAGGAATGTGGTCTACACTAACGTACTCAACATTGGGACAAGCAGCAACTTGCATTGCTGCATTTTTAGCCAAGTTTTGGAAATCTTCCTTAGTAGCAGCCGCATTCGTTTGAGAATTTAATTCCAATAATACACCAATACGACCACCAGTATGAATATAGCTAGCTGCTATTCCTGGTGTGTCAGTGGTGGGAGAGAAATTCACAAAGCGGCGAACTTGAATATTTTCACCAAGAGTCGCAATGGTCTCTTTGATGAATTCATCAACGGTGACACCGGACTTTTCAATATAGGGTTGAGCCAATAAAGACTCAACACTATCAGCGGTTGCAGCTTGTTTTGCCAGGTTCTTAACTAAGGATTGGAAAGCTTCATTGCGGGCAACAAAGTCGGTTTGGCAGTTTACCTCGATGAGTACACCTACCTGACCATCGGGTTGAATGTAAGTGTCTACTAGACCTTCTGCAGCGATACGAGCGCTTCCTTTATCAGCTTTGGCAATACCTTTTTGCCTTAGCCAAGTGATGGATTCTTCGACATCGCCATTATTTTCCTTCAGTGCCTTTTTGCAGTCCATCATGCCAGCACCGGTTTTTTGGCGTAGCTCTTGGACGAGTTTTGCAGATATTTCCGCCATATTGCCTCAATTCTTAACTTGACAGATACAAATATTATTCAAGATTATCAGACGATCAGGACTCATTTGAAAATCATTTACAGCAGGAGTCACCGAGTCAGGAGTAAAACTGAATTGATGTCTGACTTTGAACTTAGATCCCGTACCTAATTAATCTACAATCGCCTGTAAGGGACTTTCATTCAAAGAAATACCGCAATCTTTAGTATAGACTTAGGGGTTTAGTAAAACGGGCGGTTAGAAACCGCGTCTACACAGGCAAAACCCACCTACGTGGGTTTCAATCCTTGATTTTTCCTTAGTCCGCGCAGGCGGACTTTGTTTGTGTAGCCGTGAATTCCATTCGCCAGGGCTTAAGTTGACACCATTAAACTTTTGCTTTACCCCTACTTGTTTGCCAGACTACTAAAAAATTGGCTAATTTATTTTTTGGTATGCCTTAATCCCGATTATAGATGCTTATGCTTCGTCCTCTGAATCAGTGCTATCACTTTCATCATATTCGTAGTCTTCGTCAGCGTAATCATCGTAGTCTTCTTCCACTTCTAGCTGACCGTGACGACCTTCATAGATAGCATCTGCTAATTTACCAACAATTAACTTAATGGATCTAATTGCGTCGTCGTTGGCTGGGATAGGAATATCTACAACGTCTGGGTCACAATTGGTATCCAACATGGACACAATGGGAATCCCCAATTTTTCGCATTCTTGAACAGCATTATATTCCCGCTTCTGGTCAACAATAATCACGATATCGGGGACTTTCCGCATATTTTTAATGCCGCCCAGATATTTTTGTAGCTTCGTCATTTCCCGACGCAGCATGGAGGCTTCTTTCTTGGGTAATAAATCCAGTGCGCCGCTTTCTTCTCTCCGTTCTAAATCTTTGAGACGCTCTGCTCTGGTTTTAATGGTTGCCCAGTTGGTGAGCATTCCACCCAACCAACGTTGGTTAATGTAGTGAGAACCACAACGGAGGGCTTCTTGGGCAATAATTCCGGCTGCTTGGCGCTTAGTGCCAACAAACAGGAATTTTTTACCTTGCTCTGATTGAGTCCGCATATAATTATACGCGTTATCCATCAACTGGGCTGTTTGTACCAAGTCAATGATATGTACACCATTTCGTGAGGTGTAGATATAAGGAGCCATTTTGGGGTTCCAACGTCTGGTCTGGTGACCAAAGTGAACACCTGACTCCATCATTTGAGCCAAGGAAACTACTGGCATATTCTGTTACTCCTATTCGGGTTAAACCTCCATCTAGGTGTATTTCTCAATTTTAAGAAACACCCGAATTCCCAGATGTGCGGATTTTAGACAACTGTTCTAGGGTAACACATTATGGATTTTTTGTAAAAGGTAGGAGTCAGGAGTCAGGAAGAAGAAGAAATTACCTATTCCCCAGTCCCCAGTCCCCATGACTCCATCATTTGAGCCAAAGAAACTACAGACTAACAACTATACAGGGTCTAGTTTTGCCCGTCTCCGATCCTTGACTGGGATCTAAATTGACATTGATAATTAATCCCCGGTATAGTTCGCTCATACTGGCCAATCAGCGATCGCAGCATCTGTAAGTTCTTGAAGTTCTTCATCTTGTGCTCTTTGTTTTGGCTACGCTCAAATACAATTTGGGCTACGCAACTCAACTCACTCGCATTCATCCCACGCTCCTAAGAGTGAGACGTGGGGCTTCTGCTGATTAAGCTAAAAAATCAATATGGGATTGTTCTAAGGTAAATTTTGCTGAAATCATAACGATTGAAATTAAGACCCTATATTAAGAACTATTTTACGCCCCTAATATCGGCACTTGCAATTTAGCATCATGATCACACCTGAGTTCGGAGTTATGATTTTTTCAACGAGAGAATAAGGGCTTGAGACTCCTACGTGGGGTGAGTTTTCCACAAATTATCGTTATGTCGAAGTCACGTGATCACAATTCTCCTCCACCCTGTTCCCTTTCTTTGGTGATAATGGAAATTGCGGATTTGTGGAGATAGAGAAGAAAATGACTAAGCTACGGGTGGGTTTGCTGTTTGGTGGACGTTCTGGAGAACATGAGGTTTCAATAATTTCGGCGCGGGCGATCGCTCATGCCCTCAGTTTAGAAGAAAATGCTCAGGAATACGAAGTTTTACCTTTCTATATTCAAAAAAATGGCAGTTGGCAAGCAGGAGTTACTGCACAACAGGTTTTAGCATCTGGTGTTCCCCCTGAAATCCCCTCCACAACCCCTAATTTATGGCAATTTCCCCCAGAAACTCAAGAAGTTGATCTTTGGTTTCCCGTGCTGCACGGTCCAAATGGCGAAGATGGAACAATTCAAGGCTTACTAACTTTAATGCAAGTTCCCTTCGTAGGTTCTGGAGTCTTGGGTTCAGCAGTGGGAATGGATAAAATTGCCATGAAAATGGCCTTTGCCCAAGCGGGATTACCTCAAGTAAAATATAAGGCGGTGACGAGAGAGCAAATTTGGTCAAATGCTTGCGTATTTCCCAAACTGTGTGATGAAATTGAAGCCACATTGGGCTATCCCTGTTTTGTCAAACCTGCTAATCTAGGTTCATCGGTGGGAATTGCCAAAGTGCGATCGCGCCAAGAACTAGAAACAGCTTTGGATAATGCTGCCACCCATGATAGACGAATTATTGTCGAAGCTGGAGTTATAGCCAGAGAAGTCGAATGTGCCGTTTTCGGTAACGACAACCCCAAAGCCTCCGTTGTTGGTGAAATTACCTTTAATAGTGATTTTTACGATTACGAAACCAAATATACCCCTGGGAAAGCCGATTTATTCATTCCCGCCAATTTACCAGATACGGTGGCACAGCGAATTCAAGACATGGCTTTACAAGCCTTTGCGGCTGTGGATGCCGCTGGTTTATCTAGAGTAGACTTTTTCTATGTAGAAGCTACCGGAGAACTTTTTATTAACGAAATTAACACCTTCCCAGGGTTTACCTCCACAAGTATGTATCCCCAACTTTGGGCTAATACGGGTATACCCTTTGCCCAGTTGGTAGATCAGTTAATTCAACTAGCGATCGCCAGACATTCTCCCATTAATTAGGGGGATTAGGGATAGGAGATAGCGGATTAGTTAAAAGGGGAAAATATTTCTTTTTCCTCTTGTCATAAATATGATTTATGTGATTAATATAATGGACAATGAACAAGAGTTAAAAAGAAAGCGAAATCCTGGAAAAATTCTAGTAAACATACTGAAAAATTACTCTGGAATCTGGTTTTTAAGTTTGTTACTAATTCCTGTAGGAGTTGTAATTATTGCCTATAATCAATTGATTTATACTGGCTATGTGCCACAGGTAGAAAAAGCAGAAACCGCATATATCCCGATAAAATCAACCATTTCTACATTTGCCGATACTAGTAATCCCCTACCTCTATGGTTGATCATTGCCGTGATCTTTTGCTGTTCTAGCGGTTCGTTTGTAATTTTCTACCTATTGCAAAACTCCAAAGAAAGCACAAGAAATAATCAACGCTATCGCCATAGTCACAAAATGCCCTCCCGGAAGCATTATAAATCCACTAACAGCAAAAATATGCTGATAATTTCGCCTCCAGAGAAAATTTATCCCCTCAATACCAATACAGCATTTATCAAAGACAGACAAGATTCAAGATTCTTCTAAAAACTTAGCAATACAAAACTTTCAATAAAATGCCAACTTGGCAACCAAGTTTTAATTACCTAAGTTACATTGATGCAAGATAAACAAATTCAATTTTGTGGTTATCAACGTTTACTAAATATTGACTATTTCAAACAATCCCTTAATTTATGCTCACGTTTTTCAGCATAAATAACAATAATTTATAAACACCTAATTGACCATTAATTGAATCAAAAATAATCACAATAATCAGATTTGACATTTGCTGCAAAGGGAATATTAACCGCATATCAATACTGTCGTTGTTAAATCAACCCCCCTAAATAACTGGCAGTGTTTATATATGTTCCCAAACGCTACAGCAGTAAATGTAGAGTGGGAGATTTTAGGCTTTTGGTATGCCTTCTCCCACTCTCTTTTTATTTATTTGAACAGGTAATTGGTAATTGGTAATTGGTAATTGGTGAAAACTATTCTTCTTCCTCCTGAACTCCTGATAGTGCAGCGTGGCGTTAGCCATACTCCTGACTGGGCGCAGAAAAAAGCGCCCCTACCTCCTGACTCGCCTAAGTAGGTGAACACAATAAAACCAAACTGTGTAAAGAAACGTAAAATCGCCCAAACCCTCTTCACTCTTGCCTCTTGCCTCTTGCCTTTTGCCTTGCCATAACGACAATTTTCAACGCCAACCTACTTAATTATTAGAGATCATTGTTCCTAGTGCGGCTATCAACTTATCTACACTTTCAGGACGGCTATTAAAACCCATTAGACCTACACGCCAAACTTTACCGGCAAGTTCACCTAAACCGCCGCCAATCTCAATATTATGCTCAATTAATAACTGCCTAGCAACTGATTTACCATTTACTCCTTCGGGAATACAAACAGTGGTTAAAGTTGGTAATCTGTATTCTTTGGCAACGTGCATTTTTAAACCCATGTCTTCCAATCCTTCCCACAGATATTCGACATTTTTTTGGTGACGTTGCCAACAACTAGCTAACCCTTCCTCTGCTACTAAACGTAGAGCTTCCCGTAATCCATAATACAGGTTAATTGGTGCAGTGTGGTGATATGTGCGATCGCTTCCCCAGTATTTCCTCAACAATGTCATATCTAAATACCAGTTTGCCACCTTAGATTGACGCTTCTGTAACTTCTCCATTGCCCGCCCACTCATGGTAAATGGTGACGCACCAGGAGAACAACCCAACCCTTTTTGACTACAGCTATAAGCCAAATCAACGCCCCATTCATCCAAAAATATGGGAACACCACCTAAACTGGTAACGGTATCTACTAACAACAATGTGTCATGTTGACGACACAACTCACCCACACCTTCCAAAGGTTGACGTGCGCCGGTGGAAGTTTCAGCATGAACTAAAGCCAAAATAGCCGGTTTATGGGTAGCTACTGCGGCACTGATTTCCTCTAAATTAAAAACTTGTCCCCAGGGTTTAGTAATAGTTCGCACATCTGCCCCATATCTACCCGCCATATCTACCAGGCGATTACCGAAATAACCCGCTACCCCAATTAATACGACATCACCCGGTTCTACAGAATTAGCTAATGTGGCTTCCATAGCGGCTGTACCTGTGCCACTGACAGCAATAGTATGGGGGTTTTCTGTTTGCCATGCGTAACGCAACAGACATTGAACCTCATCCATGAGGTTTAAAAAAGCCGGATCTAAATGTCCTACAGGTGTGCTATTCATCGCCTGTAATACCGCTGGATGGGTGTTAGAAGGACCTGGTCCCAATAGGAGACGGTGGGGAATATTTAGGGGTTCAAGTCCTAACCGCTGACTGTCGTTAATGGAAATGGTAGATGTCATAAACTTAATTTATCTGAGATTCAATGGGAATTAATCGCATGATATAGCGGTATGTAGTCAATGTGTATGCCGAAGTGCAACTAATTAACTTATCTTACTAATGATCTCTTTGGCGATGAATCCCATGAAGCTAAACGTAAGTAAACCTTTGTGAATTATCCGTTGTTATTACGGCATTTTCTGACAAATATCTCATCATAAGTAAGTCATCTAACTTAGGGTTAATTTAAAATATCTAACTTAGGATTAATTAAATTACTTCAATTAAAGCATAAGCTGTTTATAGCAGGTTAGTTCCAACTATGTAATTGCGGAGATATTAAGATGATGTTGCAAGGAAATTTTACGACTTCTCAGACAGAAAAAGATACTTCTTTAATTGGTTTTGATGAAAATTGTCTATCGGAATTAAGTTCGGAACAAGCTTCTAATATTGTTGGAGGATTCACACTGAGAAATAATACGGAAGCACCAAGGACTTTCTATAATTTTGGGGAGAATTTACCCCTGAAACAGCAAACTTTACAACCCGGAGAAAGCGGTACTTATCAAGGAGAGTTTCTTTTATATAACTCTTCAGCATCAAAGCCGGGAATTAGCCCAGCCGTATTCAAAGCAGACCCTTCCGGTTCGTTTAGTTTAAATCAATCAGGAACTAAGATAATTCCTACTGATCTTAGTTCTTCTAATGGAAGTGCAGATTGCTAAAAGAGCCTGTAAATAAATTTTGCATAAACAGCCTCTAGAACCTAATCTGGAGGTTTTATTTATAAGTAGTCGTGCAAAATAAATTTTATATTTGGGACAGGTAATTGGTAATTGGTGAAAACGATTCTTCTTTCCTCCTCCTGAACTCCTGACTTCTGCTAAACTACTTCACAGGAATGAACTAAAGGTAATAATGGACCTATTTGTTCCTGTCCATTTATAGCTAAATCACTATGACATAAATACAATTTATCAGACACACGCGCCAGTAAGTCAGCAACAATTTTTTGTAATCTTTGTGCTTCCGCTAGTTGTTCATCTGCGGCTGTCCAAGGTTGTCCTAACCTATCTCGTAAAAATAAAGTAGCACCAAATAAAGTAGCTGCACCACCTTTCGCCCACAGTGGTGAACCAATATCTAACCAAAAATGCCAACGGTGATGTTTACGACTGGCACGGTACTGGAAGATGGTTGCTAAAGTTACGGCTTTTCTACTGCTACCGATAGGACGGATAGGATAGGGATTTGCAGTAATTGTTCCTCGTCGCAACAGTTGAATAAATATGGCTATCGCCACGCTATCGCTATCAGTAATGTTAATACTAAGGGTTTCTGGTGTATGCAGTGAAAGTAATAGAGTATCGTTTTGTTTTAAGCGAGTATCTACTTCCCAATAATGTTGAGCGGTTTCTATTAATTCTCTTAATGCTGCTAAGTCTTGATATGAAGGGTTTTTATCCTGACACAGAAACTCTTGAATGGCTTTGTAGAGGAGGAAAATGGGGGTGAGGAGAAGTCGCTGGTGATATTCCTCTCTCTGTGTCTCAACCCATTGTAATATATCTTGATACGCCCGAGTGGCAATATAGCCAATTCTATCCCAGCGTTCAAAGGTTTTCACTGGTAATAAATTGGGTGTGTCGGGGTGGGGAACGAAACAAGCATCAGCGATTAACCCAGCCCGCACCGGATCTATTTGAGAATGATGGAATTCTTTTTCCTGCCCATTTTGGGTTTGATATTGACTCAAAACCACCAACATTTCCGCCACTGCATCCCTATCTACTAACCGCCCCAAACCGGGGTAAACTAGAGCCATGAGGGTAAGTAATGCTCTCACCACTGAAGAACTGATTAAGGGGCGTTGTTCGTTGAGAGATTCTACCTCGATATTTTGCTTAGTTAATATTTCTACTAGAGTATAACGAGCGATCGCATCTAAACCCGGTGCAATAATTACTACTTCGTCCGCCCCTACTTCCCCGGACTGCACCCCAGCAATAATCATCTCGGCTGTTTGGCGTAATAATTGAGCGCGGGAATTAGTTTGAATAGGCTTGACACAACTGGGTAAACTCAACATCGTCATCGGCTGTGTTACCAATTCTACCATTTGCTCAGTCAGAGTATAGCCCAAACTATTTACAGGAGGTGAAGTTAAAGTTTCTACTTGACAACGTTTAGATATTTGGTATAAATACTCAGGATCTGCACCTAAACCCCAACGGACAGCCCCATGAGGATTATAGCTAAAAGCCCCCACAGCACCAGTATCTAACAAAAATGCAAATAAGTTAGCAGCGATCGCTGGATAATCATCCACATCATCTGCTATGATCCCTTGATAACGGTGTTGTAAATGCTGTTGATAGCTACAATCAGGTAATAATTTTTGGTGATACAATTCAGTAATTAGTGCGTAAGTCAATAAACCTTTTTCTAAGCACCAATTCCGCCAATTTAGTAGTAAAAAACCCAAAAAATCTGCTTCTAAATTAAGAGAATTATCCTCTAGACCACTTTGTAATATCTGGGGAATATCTTCGCAGGATACACCGCTATAAGCCGCCAATTGCCATAAATCTAGAATCCTTCTGACCAAACGATTCTCATTCATCCCTACACGCCGCAAAACTTCTGAATTTAATTGAGAACTCCAGAGTTTCGTCGCCAATTCTTGTTCTGTTTCGGGACGTAATCTCACCGGAAATTGTGCTTTGATTGACAACGAGTCAATTAGTAAAGGCCAAAACAAAATTACTTCATCTTGAAAAAACCCCAAAGCTGTTTTGACACGAATAGGATATCTTCCCAGGGTTAAAGTAGTAACTCTATCAGCTAATTCCCGGCGATTATCATCATTAGCAGCTAACAATAAAATACCTAGTTCTTTTTGGTGTAAATTTAAATTTGGATCTATAGGTTGAGAATTGTTAATATTTTCATTATAAGATGAACTAGAAACTTGATTGTTAACTTGCAACCAAGCATCAAAATAGCTGACCAAGCGAGTAGTTTTACCACTACGACTAGTACCAAAAATCCAAAGAGAATCAGAAATCATGGTTTTTGCGTTCACTTAAGTTTAAGAATTTAGTAGATAATGCCAAATAATCATCTTGATGAAAAATACCGTGTTTAGCCAAAAAATATACCCTTTTTTACTAGCTGCTTATAAGTGGTATCTAATGACACCAGAACGTTCTTTAAATACAGCCTATCAAGCGGCTATAAAAATTAAGGAAATAGAAGATCAACACTTTAATGGTAACAAAATAGACTCTGAATTTACCATACACAGCGCCAGTGTCATGGATTATTTTCAAGGAGATTTGCAAAAGTTATTAAAAACTGTGCAAATGCGGCTGACAGAATTTAAAGCCAGTCGGTGGTTTGCGAATGAATCTAAACAAAAAGCCGCCCTAAAACTGGGTATAGAATATTCTAGCCCCGCATTAATTTTAGAGAAACTAGAATTCATTGATCAAGTCACCTCCAAATATACTGATAATGATATAGATACAAATTATAACACCTCCAATCCTCCACCTGTCGCACCATCCAGAGATTTAGTTAATTCCCAACAATTTATCCCTAAAACATCAAATCAAGCTAACAAAAACCTACCGAAAGGAAAAACTAATACAACAGGTATTTTACCACGTTCAATTTTAAGCACAATCACTCGCCTACAGGTAGAATTAGATCCGGAATCTGAGCAAAATGTAGTTCAAAATTTTCGTAAAGCCCAACAAAGAAGTATTATTTCAATTCGGTTTATACTTTTACTGATTATCGTTCCTCTTCTAACTCATCAATTATCCAAAGCTTTAATTGTGAGTCCGTTAGTAGAACATTTCCGCCATGATAAAACAGGAGAAGTTTTCCTAAATGGAGAAATGGAAGAAGCAGGATTATTAGCCTTACAAAGATTTGAAGAAAGAACCAAATTTGAAGCCTTAATTAGTAATGCACCTCCTCTTACTACCGAAGAATTAGAACTCAAAATAAAGAAGAAAGCAGATGAAGTCAAAGAGGAATTTCGTAAAGAAAGTGATAATGCTATTAAAAATGTATTTGCTGATATTTTCGCAGTAATTACCTTCACCATCTTATTACTTGTTAGTAAGCGTTCTATCGCAGTCCTCAAGGAATTTTTTGATAACGTAGTTTATGGTTTAAGTGATAGTGCTAAAGCATTTATTATCATTTTATTTACTGATGTTTTTGTCGGTTTCCACTCTCCTCACGGTTGGGAAGTTCTCTTAGAAGGAATATCACGACATTGGGGATTACCAGCCAATCGGGATTTTATTTTCTTATTTATTGCCACATTTCCCGTAATTTTAGATACGATCTTTAAATATTGGATTTTCCGCTACTTAAATCGGATTTCACCTTCTGCTGTTGCCACCTACCATAACATGAATGAATAGCCAGTATTTTGCTAACATTACTATTAGCTTCAGGGGAAACCCATCTAAATTATCTTGACAAAATACTATACTAGTACCGCAGGGCGGAAGTCAAAAGTCAAAAGTCAAAACGAAGACAGTATAGGCTTTTTAACGATTTAGAATGGTTGGTTTATTTACGCCGTGTTGTACTAGTGCATCATTAGTGCATCAAGATGGAAAAAATAGTTTCCTTATGTAAATACCGTACCCGACAAAGCATCATTTCTCGCGCCAGTGAACAGTTTATGATTGATCAATATCTAGAATAGCGGATACAAGCTAAGATGTGATGGCTGAAATACAGGGTATAGGGTTAATTAACGGGTGTAACTTACAGGATTATCCCGTCAGCATAAAGCGCAGAGTCATGTCTTTGATTTAAAGAATCTCAGCGGCTTCGGCCCTGAGAGTGTCAAAGGTGGGAATGCCCATAAGCAACAAATATGACTTTTTACAACATTTTTTAAACTTCTTCCCACAATTATGATTTTTTGTGTAATCATTGGAAGGTGGGAATTAATTCGGCAGTAATGTTTGTGGTTAGTATTGACAGGCTTTCCCTTTTGGTATTTACAGACTTTTCTCCGAAATCTAAATCTCTACACTCTTATGATTTTGGAAATATTCTATGTCAATTTACGTGGGTAACCTCTCTTATGAAGTTACACAAGATGCGCTTAGTGCTGTTTTCGCAGAGTACGGCGCTGTGAAACGTGTTCAGCTTCCCACTGACCGTGAGACAGGTCGCTTGCGCGGCTTCGGTTTTGTGGAAATGGGTACTGAAGCTGAAGAACAGGCTGCTATTGATGCCCTTGATGGTGCTGAATGGATGGGTCGTGATTTGAAAGTTAACAAAGCAAAACCCAAAGAAGACAGAGGTTCTTCAGGTGGTGGACGTGGTGGCTACGGCGGTGGCGGTGGCAACCGTGGCGGTGGCGGCAGTCGCTATTAAGCCAAATATAACTAAAGTTTTTTAGTTATTAAATGCTGAAAAATTACCTATTCCGTCAGCGGGGTGGGTAATTTTTTCATCTTCAAATCCAACACCCAAATAATCAAACTCCACGTTTTGTCACCCCAGAACCAAAAGCGAAAACAAAACTTTTTGATGTTACCTGAGTTCGACATAAGATAATTTTTGGAAAACTGCCCCAAATACGAGTCTCAATGTTATTCAAAAACTAATTAAATTATACTTCACAAGGTCATAATTTGAGCTTTTACTTAAAGGGGAGATGTGGATGTAAAAACCCAAGTTATTACCTTCTCAAGTATAGCGATAGGTGGAGAAAACTTAAAATTTATGATGTCCTTGGCGTTGCTAACCCAGTATTTTCGGAACTTTTGGCAACCTCGGAGGGGATTAGCCATAGCAGAAGCTTCTGTAATTGGGATAGTAGCCGCTTTATCTGCGGTATTACTCAAACAAAGTTCAGGGTGGTTGGGAACATGGCGAGTGCATACAACTCACATTTTTCCTGTGTGGATAGCCTTACCAATTATTGGTGTAAGTTTGGGGTTTCTTTCTGGTTGGTTAGTGCAGAGATTAGCACCAGAAGCCGCTGGTAGTGGGATTCCCCAAGTCAAAGCCGCTCTAGGAAATGTGCCGATTAATTTATCATGGAGAGTGGCCTTTGTCAAGTTAATTTCAGCAATTATCGCCTTGGGTTCAGGCTTAACCTTGGGCAGACAGGGGCCTACAGTCCAGGTAGGTGCGGGGTTAGCGGCGGGTATGAGTCGCTTAGTTCCCACCTCTCCAGATCATCGCCGACAGATGATTGCAGCCGGCGCGGGGGCTGGTTTAGCAGCAGCTTTTAATGCACCTCTAGCCGGGGTTTTATTTATTATTGAGGAACTATTACAAGATTTATCAGGGTTAACATTAGGAACGGCAATAATTGCCTCTTTTATTGGTGGGGTAATTTCCCGGTGGTTAGGTGGTGGGAGTTTCCAACTAGACTTAAAACTGATTAATCACTCTAGCAGTTTCTCCCTATTAGAAATTCCAACTTTATTAATTTTAGGAATTTTAGCGGGTTTATTAGCAGCTTTATTTAATCGGGGATTAATTTTCAGTATTCAAGCTTATCGCCGTTTACATATTAGTTTACCTTTGCGGGTGGCAATAGCGGGTTTGGCTTCTGGTTTAATTATGTCTTTGCTACCAGAATATTTTCGGGATAATACAGGTTTGCGGGAGTTTTTAATCGCCAGTGAACCAAATATTCCTTTAGCGGGAATTGCCTTTATTGCCCAATTTATTTTAACATTAATTGCCTTTGGTTCGGGCGCACCTGGGGGATTATTTGCACCGAGTTTAATTTTAGGTTCTTGTTTAGGACATATTATTGGCGTATGTGAATTGCAAGTATTTGGATTTGGTTCACCGACTACCTACGCATTAGCCGGAATGGGGGGATTTTTTAGTGCGGTTTCTAAAGTTCCCATTACTGCCATTGTGATTGTTTTTGAAATGACGACAGATTTCAATTTAGTCTTACCTTTGATGGTGGTATCTGTGACATCTTATCTAGTAGCGGAGAAAGTTGTTCCGGGTTCACTCTATGACAAACTTTTAAAATTAAATGGAATTGTTATTCAGAAAAATAGTCCAACCCAAGGGATATTAACTGAGTTAACTGCTAAGGATGTAATGCAGTGCTTGGTGGAAACTTTAGAGGCAGAAATGACGGGAGATGAAGTGATTAAGGCTTTTTCTCGTTCCCATCATCGCGGTTTTCCGGTAGTAGAAAATAATAAATTAGTGGGTTTAGTTTCCCAAACTGATTTACAGAAGATTCCTAATCATCTTTTGCCCCATGAAACTCTTTTAAAAGAAATTATGACACCTAAGCCGGTGACGGTGACACCAGCAGATAGATTAAGTCATGTTCTCTATTTATTAGATAGATATCAAATTAGTCGTTTACCTGTGGTAGATGGTAAAAAATTAATTGGGATTATTACTCGCGCTGATATTATTCGTGCTGAAGCAGATCATTTGAATGGTGAAGATGGGGTGACAGGTCTTCAAGCCGAACCTTCTTATTTAGTTTACCAAACGCGATCGCCTAGTCTTGGCAGAGGGAGATTATTAGTTACCATTGCTAACCCGGAAACCGCCCCGGCATTACTAGAAATGGCTGCGGCTATTGCCCGCGATCGCCATTATGAAATAGAATGTTTACAAATTATCCTTGTATCTCGTCATATTTCCCCCGCAGAAACCCCAGTCAACACGGCAAAAAGTCGTCGCTTACTCCGACAAGCTGAAAGTTTAGCCAAAAAGCTGCACATTCCCATTCATACCCAAATTCGGGTCGCCCATGATGTCGCCCAAGCAATTTTAGAAACCACTAAGGAACGATACATAGATCTAATTTTCATGGGTTGGAAGGGAAATACATCTACCCCCGGCAGGATTTTTGGCAATGTTGTAGATACGGTAATTCGTCAAGCAAATTGTGATGTTGTTTTAGTAAAATTAGGCGATAATTTTCGTTCCTACCAACAATTTAAACGATGGTTAGTCCCTATGGCTGGGGGACCAAATGCACCCATAGCTATCAAATTATTACCAGCTTTAGTCACTTTGGAAAATGAGATAGAAATTCGTTTAACCCAAGTTGTTAAACCTGGGGAAACAACACCAGATATGACAGTTTTAGAAGCATCTACCCGGCAATTAATGCGTTACCGCAATTTACAAGGTAATGTTATTGCTGCATCCTTACAAGCTGAATCTGTCACCGCTGGAGTAATTGAGTTGGTGAAAACTGAAGGTTTCGACGTTGTAGTTTTGGGTGCTTCCCGTGAGGGATTATTACAACAAGCTATTCAAGGAAACATTCCCGAAGCGATCGCCTCTGGTGTTGATATTACGGTAATTTTAGTCAGCAGCGCAATGTCTTGACAGGGAATAGGGAACAGGGGACAGGGAACAGGTAATTGATAAAAACTATTCTTCCTCCTGAACTCCTGATAGCGCAGCGTGGCGTTAGCCATACTCCTGACTCGGTGACTCCTTATCGAGAAGCAAGCTGTGGATCTACCCAAATGCTACCTTTTTCACCGAAAGTTACTGCTTGATCCCCTTCTGCTGAAATATCTACAGTTCTACCATCATTAGTCACTTGCAACAGCGGCCAATTTTCCTCCCCTAATTCACCAGCACGGAATAACACATCATTAGGTTGCTTTTTACTCCAACCTAACAAAATGGCTATTTTTTCGTGATCATCTTCGGATTGCACAGGACTAACCACATTCAGATTATTCTGTTGACGATTCCAAATTACAGCCTGATCTGTGGCATCTGCTGTATTGAAAATCGCCACAAATTTCCGGGCTAAAAAGCGATCGCCTTTTTCAGACCAACTTACAGGCACTAACACACCCATATTTCCATCACGATCCGCCTCTACTGACAAACCAGCCTGTCTCTTTAACAGCGGATCAATCACCACACTAGTTGATGTCATCACCCGTAACCGCTTAGTTTGTCTATCTTCTACAAACAACACACTATTAACTCGGCTATTGTGCATTTCCGGTTTTACTTCCATCTGCACCCGACTATAAATCGCATACTTGCCATCAGGAGAAACCACAGGAATACTCCGATAGTAGCGGAGACCAGAACCACCTTTCCCGCCAATCGCTTCTTGAGTAGCCAAAATCCATTGCCAAGGGATGGGGTGGGGACTGCCTATAGGATCAGTTTGTGCTGTCTCTGACTCATTTTGCTGTTCACTAACAGGAATTTCTCCGACTTTAGGTGTAACTGTTGATGTTGCTAATTCCTTGGATTTAATGTTCTCACTGACTGGGGAATTTAAATCAGCCTTTTCTTTTGTATCTTGTAATTTTTGAATTAAATTAACTTGATTAACCAGTCTTGGTCTTGGAAATTGTGCAACATCAACTGATGGCACAGTTTCACTAACAACATTATTCCCCACTTGAGAATTTTCTCGTTCTACCCCTGAAATCATTCGATCTTTTGGTAATGAATGTATTCCTTCACCAACAGATATTTTTCCTGTTTGAGAGTTAACTTGAGCAAATTGGAAATTTAACTTCTTAGTAGCAGAACTTTCTGTCAATTTTAGCTTAGATTTGCTAGTTCCAGAACTCACAATTGCTGTTTCTAATTGTTTCGCTAAGGTAGCATTAATGAATATGCCCGCGAAAGGTGAAATTATAATAACAATGGCAATGTATTTGAGAAATGGTTGAACACGAAACCATCCAGACACCAAAAGGGGTTTAAGCATGATGAGACTCTCTAGGGGCAGTTGCTAAGTGCGGGCAGTATTTATACAGGAACGGGAAAAAGCTATGATTATATGTATATCAACAAACCAAAAGCTTTTACGAGATAATTTATTCAAATGTTGCATCGCTTTACAAAAGTTTTAGTGTCACCATTTACCCCCTGATAATCTTTACATAATATACAATCATGACGGGATGAAAGTTAACAGTAAATTACATCTGTTAATAAATACCATCATTATTGTCAGTTCCAGCAACATCCATATTTAACACCAGTAGAATACAGGTAGGAGCATAAATTCAAGCATTTAGCCGTCAGCAGTTCAGCAAGAATTGAATTAATCAGTATTCTGAATGTTAATTTACTGCTATCAGTCTTACCCATTCATAACCCCTTAAATCCGGTTTTGACTGAATACTTACGTAGCCAAAACCTCAGGATGCTATTAAAAACTGTCTTAGAGCTTGTTTTAAAAGCTTAAATTCATACATATTTGGGCGGTGGGAAACCGCGTCTACACAGGCGAAACCCAGCTGCGTGGGTTTGAAAACCTTAATTTTCTGTTAGTCCACTTTCGTGGACTTTGTTTGTGTAGTAGCGAGTTATATTCGTCAAAAAGTCTTCAAACATCCTTTTGAACCAAGTAATTTCCCAATAATATACTTTGTTTCTGGCTGGATATAATAGCGCAGGACTTATCCAATCAGAACCTATATATTGGCAAATCCAGATTAACTGATGCACAATCAATAGTAAATAAAACATTAAATTCATACACCCGAACAACAAACTGTAATTTACACTCGTAACCGCTGCGATTAAGCAAATACAGTTTACTTTTAACTTGGGCAATTATCGAATAATTTTGATTTAGTAATGTAAGTTGCTAATTAGGTACATTGTCAGAATCAGGATGTCCAGGATGAAATTTCTGTTTTCATCACCAATTACCTATTACCAATTAGCCATTACCAGCCTCAACTAGATAACTAGCAACTTGAGTTAGTGGAGAAATGACCAACTCTAAAACACAGTTGGATGCACAAAACCTGTCAACAGTAGATGCAAATAATGATAGGCTTCCGAACCGAAAGCATCGCCGAACTAAGTAATTAGACTACTGATAGTTTATCGAAGCTGTTTTCGCTCAACTAATAATAAACACTATACCATCAAACCATGAAAATTGATTTCCCATCATCAAAAATGCTCAACATAATTTTATTAACATTCAGATGTGGCAGTTGTCAGTGATGAGGAAGACACTTACCATTGATCAATGACTCATGACTTGTAATTAATAATTAATAACTAATGAAAGTAGTATTTTTTGGCACTCCAGATTTTGCAATTCCCACTTTAAAAAAACTCTTGGAAAACATTGATTTTCAGGTACTTGCTGTAATTACCCAACCAGATAAACGCCGAGAACGTGGGAATAAACTGACACCTTCCCCCGTGAAAGCCTTGGCTACAGATCATCATATCCCAGTATGGCAACCGGAAAGAGTCAAAAAAGATGTTGAAACCTTAACACAACTCAAGCAAATGGAAGCGGATGTGTTTGTAGTTATTGCCTATGGACAAATTTTGTCTAAAAAGATATTAGATATGCCAAAGCTGGGTTGTGTTAACGTACATGGATCAATTCTCCCTCAATATCGGGGGGCTGCGCCGATTCAGTGGAGTATCTACAATGGCGAAAAAGAAACCGGGATCACAACTATGCTGATGGATAAGGGCATGGATACAGGTGATATGCTGCTCAAGGCAACTACACCGATTGATTTACTAGATAATGCTCAGATTGTAGCAGAAAAGTTAGCGATCGCTGGCGCAGATTTACTTATAGAGACTCTGTATAAACTAGAACGCCAGGAAATTGCACCCATTCCTCAAGATCATACCATAGCCACTTACGCATCCTTGATTCAAAAACCAGACTATGACATAGACTGGTCTAAAAGTGCCATTCAATTACACAATCAAATTCGCGGCTTTTATCCTAACTGTATTACCAGCTTCCGCAATCAACCATTAAAAATCACTGCTACTGTCCCCATAGAGTCAGCGTACATTCAAGAATTACCAGAGCAGTTACAAGAAAAAATTAACAAAATACCTCATTTGTCAACTATATCAGGTCAACCCGGAGAAGTAGTAAACATTACAAAAGGACTAGGGGCAATTGTCCAAACAGGGGCAGGTTTATTACTGCTGCGAGAAGTGCAATTAACAGGTAAACGTCCCCAATCAGGATGGGATTTTGTCAATGGAACTCGATTAACTGTTGGGGAGGTAATGGGTAATGGGTAATTGGTGATTGGTGATTGGGCAACATTGTCTCTCCTCTCCACCTGTTCCCTGTTCCCTGTTCCCTAATTTTCATAAAACCGGCAGGATTTACATGGTCCTTCTGGGTTAACCGCACAACGGATAATTTCTGAAAGAGCATTATATTTACAGGTAGCATCACCAATAACCCAACGTCCCTCTACCAAACTTTTTTCTTCCGGTCTTTGCGCCTTTTGTACATAAATGGCGACATTATGTAAACTATAGCGTCCTCCTCTAAGCTGATATCTATGGCAACGCTCTAAAACTGCATAGGTTTTTCCCTCAAAATCAAGATAGTTTCCCGGTTGGGGTGTCCAATCAAGTTGTAACTTACCAAGAGACTGACGCGGATGTGTCAAAATTATCTCAGTGGGTAAGGAATTTAGCTCCATAATTAGTTACAGCGATTTCCAATCATATAAGGTACATCTTAGCCCCCTCATCGCTTGCGGGGAGGGGGTTGGGGGTGGGGTTTTTGTTCCGGGTTTGATGACAATTTGCTGTAATATAATGTGATTGACATATAGAATTTCCAACCCACATATCCCTTGCGGGACAGAAGAAATAGGTGGGTTTTGTCTGTGTAGCAGTGACTTCAAGTCGCTAAGGCTAGTACCACAAGGCGTTCGTCAAAAGTCAAAAGTAATATTGAGCAAGCTTTTTGGCGATTAAGAATGGTTGGTTTATTTACGCCAAGCTGTACTAGTATGACACCCTCTAAGGAATAATACACTTTAAATTACCTAAATTAACCATTTGTTCCTGAGACTGGGGAATAGTTAGCTCAAAATTACAAATACCGCCTTCATAGTCCACATTAGCTGCATATTTTCCCGGAGCAACACTGTCTAAATAAAAATCTCCCTCCTTACCAATGGGTAAATTAATAATTTGATTATTCACAGTGATATTTAACTGACCATAGGACGGAATTACAGTTTTTCCTGATGTTTCTACCGACAATGTACCAACAATACTCTGAATTAATTGCACAGGAAAACGCACAACCGCCCCACCTCGAAAAGGTGGAGTAATTACTTTTTCATTAGCATCAATTTTGTAGTTTAAAGGAATATCCTGATCTTGGATTTTCAAATTATTCCCATTATAAGGGCGCAGATTACTAATTATTAAATTACCGCGAGAATCAGTGCGTCCAACTTCCTGATTATTACTGTAACCACGCACACCCCTCACCCCTGGAACTTGTATAAGTGCAAAGCTTTGGGTGACAGGAGGAGCAAGAAAAACACTATTTCCTATGCCGATAATACTACCAGAAACATTAACAGAACCACTATTTTTACCATTATTGCGGTTGAGGTTTAACTCATAAACGCCAAAGGGAGCGCGATACTGAATACTACCATTGCCAGGAATTTTTTCCCCGTTGGGGTTAACCTGAAGACGGTAGCCCAAGCCATTACCAGCCGGTGGAGATTTCTGTACGGATACAGTTGAGTTAATTGCAGTTTTACCATTGGTATTTTGCCGATTAATACTAGCCCTCGCATTACCTAAAGTATAATTGAAACCGATAAATAGTTCATTTGTAGTTGGTTGTGTAGGCTGGTCAGACCGACTGAGATTGATAGATAAATCTGCACGGGAACTGAGACGCAAACCACTGGTGAGAGCTAGACGGTTACTGTGTCCTTTGTCACGGAAGTCAGAGGACGCATACTGCAAACCTAAGCTGAAATTACGGGTAGGAGAGACAGAAATAAAAGCATTATTTTCTAACTTGGCTCTGTCATCTAATGCTGTCAAACTTAAATTAGCATATCGGTCACTCAACAGCCGCACCGAACCACCAAAACCGATATTACGACCAGAATAGCTATAAGTCAGAGCAGCAGCAGCCCCCGGTATTCCTGATTCACTACTGGCGGCTAGGGATAGTCCTAAAGCCCCAAAAGGCAGAGTAGTGGTTAGACTAGAACCACCACTAATTAAATTACTAGCAACTTCCAAGCGCCCGCCCAGGGTCAGGGAGTTGGTGATACCCTGACGATAGCGACCGAGAAAAGCCGGAGAACCATAATTAAAATTATCGGAGTCTAGTTTAAATCGCCGTAAACCTAAATTAAAACTGTAGTCAGATAAACCGGGTTTTAGTAACCCTGGAGCAAAATAAAAAGGTGAAGTGATTACCTGTTCTCGACCCAAAGCATCACGAATTACCACTTTTGTAGAACCACTACCGCTAGGTAGGAGTAAATTATCAAATTGAAAGCGACCGGGGGGTACTTCTGTTTGATTTACTCTTTGTCCATTCACAAAAACCTCTACTTTGGAAGGTGTTAAGGCTGCACCAGATAAACTAAAAGTTGGTTGTTGAATGACTTGAGGATTTAGTCCAAAATCCCGTGAATTACTCACACCAGCCATAAACATTCCTCCCCCTAAATTGCCGGCACTGACAAAGGAATCACCAATTACCCATTTAGTCATTTTTTGGGGATTGTCTAAGGTGAAATTTGTTAAACCTCGCAGCCAAGAACCGTCAGTTTTGCGGGAAAAACTGCTATAAAGTAAACTTTTATTAATGCTTAATCCTGATTCTCCAAAAAATGTATAATTGTTGAGGTTGAATTTTTCCACGTCAACAGGTAAATTAAAAGCATAATTCAAGAAAACACTAGTGTTTTGACTATAAGTAATGTTTTGGGGTAACTGGCGACCTAAATTAAATGAATTACTCTTTAATAATTCCGGTTGGGCTGTTATCCTTAAAGTTAAGCCTTTTTCATCAAAAATATAGCTGACCTGGGGAGCTAAGGAAGTCAGAGAAACATAGATTTCATTATTAATAGTTTCTCGACTACCAGCGAAACTTTCTAACCCGGCTTTTTCTAAATCGGAACGAGTAACCAAAATATCCTGGGGGCGTAAGATCACAAAAATTGCTTCTTTAGCTACCTGATTAACGGTAAGTTCCAAAATGGCATTTTGTTCTTGTGCCGCAACCTCAGAACAGACTGCAAAACTCCAAGCAGAAACCAACAGCAACAACCAGCCATTATTTACCATAAAACCATGAAAGTGCGCTCTTCTCTATTAACTGTTTTATTACTTATAGCCAGTTACCCTGCTCCCGCAATGGCAGGTAGCGCAAATGCTAATTTGAATGTTTCTGCTTCCGTAGTTCCTAGTATTATAATTGCCCCACCTGCTCCTGTGCAATTAGATGAATATAACCCCATAGCTACCCCCTATAATCCTGTTACTCCTGTAACGAAAACCGCACCAGTCCCTATCACTTTACCGAGTAATACTACTGGGAAAATTACCCTGGGACAAGGACAAAATCCTGCTCCTGATTCGACTGACCCTACCCCGGTGCGCCGCATGACTGATGGTAATGGAAATTATCTATTGTATGAATTATATCAAGATGAATCTCAGACAACAATTTGGGGGAATACTAATGATACTGGTTTGTCATTGACTGGTACGGGTTCAGCCAGTAATGTCAATGTTCATATTAAGATTCCGGAGGGGCAAAATGTGCCGGCGGGAAATTACCAGGACACGGTGCAACTGAAAGCGACTTTGTAAGCATTTTAAAATTAACCCCACCCTAACCCTCCCCTTAGCAAGGGGAGGGGACAAGATTCTCTAGTTTCCCGCCCTGACAACAAGATTCTCCAGTTTCCCCTCTTACAAGGGGGGACTAAGGGGGGTAAGCAGCAGCACAAGCGCCCTGGGGAGTGTCTAGGGTTTCTTTAAAGGTGGTTTTTGCGGTTTTGACTTCCACTACCAGTTTCTTGACCCCATTACATTTTTCTTTAGGTGGTAATTCTACACTGTAGGATTTAGTATTACCCGCTAAGATGTACCAACTATTAACAGCAGTTTCAATAATTTTTTCCCCTGTGGCACTTAGTCCTTGGACTGTAATTTGCTGTGGACGAAGATTCACATTACCAGTATTATTGATCTCAAAAGATAAATTACCTTTTTTGATTGCTAGTTGTCCCATTTTTCCTGACTGGTTGATTTGGCTCGGTTGTAGAAAAATAGGAATACTTAAATTAGTTAAGATTTGGATGGCATTCTGAGTGGGTTTACTGGTTTTTGTCGGTATTTCTTCCACAATCAATCGGTAAGTCTTTTCCACAGTATTAATGGGAACTTTAGAACCGAGTCTAATTTGCCGCTCTCCTTGGGATTCTACGGAAAGTAAAGATGGAAACAGAATAATATCTTCAGTAGGAGTGAGTTTGTCTTCTCCTTGGGCATTTTGTTCCCATTTGAATACTTTGAACTGAAAGCTGCCAGCACTGGTATCCTGGTTACGTAATTTCAGCAGAGCAGTGGCAACTCTGGGAGAAAGCACAACATTAATGGGATTAACGCTATAATTACTTGCCCAGGCTGTTGAGGGTTTTAGGGATAGGCCAAATACCAGGCTCAGGAAAAAAAGTAGTTTTGGTTGGTAGGTACGGTAAAACATTAAGTAATAAATAATATGGTATGCAAACCATAATTTTCGTTCGGGTAGGGTTTTTCAAACAACCTCTCAGCAAAGAAATACCTGACTTCTGGAAGAGGTCAGGTATCCAAGTATTTTTAGATTAAAAGGTGACTGTAGCCACTACAGTATCAGCGTATGAACCAGCAGGAACATTTTGTCCGCTAGGAATTGTACCGATAGGATTCAGTTCTGATGCACTACCAGTTCCAGTATGTGATACACCAGTATCTGCGGTATTTCCCCAATAAGCAACACTTATTCCACTCTGGAAAACGACATAATAATTGAGATAACCAGTAGTACCATTGCTAAGTCTACGCAGTGGGAGGGCATTAGTAGAACCATTAGCAGGATTAGCACCCGCATCTAATGTAATAGTTGCTGAAGCTCCACTGGTACAAGTTACGGTTACGGACCCTGTTCCAATAAGATCGCTACTGGCATTATCAGAAATCGGATCATAATTACCAAAATTAATTGAACTTGTAGAAATAGTGCAATTATTAACAACATTACTTGAGACAGTTAAATCACTTGTTGCTGTACCTGCCATTGCTGGAGCGGCAGAAACGACAGAAACGGCGGAACTGGCAGCGATTAAGATGGCGGAAGCTAGGGCAAAACGACGAATCATGGTTTAAGTTTCCTGGTTACAAAAAAATATTACAGCAAATTGTCATCAAACCCGGAACAAGAACCCCACCCCCAACCCCCTCCCCGCAAGCGATGAGGGGGCTAAGATGTACCTTATATGATTGGAAATCGCTGTAGGTTGAGAAAAAAATATGTCTCTTGGTGGATGATTTTTTCTCAGTGTATACTAGCATTTACCCCCCCCCCGCATAACAATATAAATACTGATTTTATTGGGAATTGAGAAAATTTATTATACAAGCTATGGATATCTATGAGGATACTGAAAATACTTTATTTAGCTGCATTGATTACAAATAAACATTTACACATATTCCGAAATAAGTAAATAAAGTTACTTAATACATAAATGCCTCTTTTCTCAACGGGGCTTTCAGGCTCTATCTTTTATGAAACAAGCTGTTTAGCCGCTTTGCCATCCATTAAGCTTCTTTTAGCCTCGACGTAACTGTGATTAGATGACGTGATGCCCCGATAATTGATAGTTGGGATAATTCATTTTCTATCAAGTTTGACACTCTGCGTCCTAAAGGAGCGCAGATTCTTGATTCAACGAGTCCACTTAGACTAGATCCCTTGCAGTTTCTAGCCCAGAGGTGGTTCTCTCCTCAAGCGTTACTTAGGGAATGCCCTTCCCTAGTTGGATTATTCCAAATTTGTTTGAGTTTAAATTCTGTGTCGTCTAGCCCCCATGAAGATTTTACCTATTCCTGGGTAGGAACTAGAACTATGGAATAGAACCCCATATCTTCAATTGTCAAGGTACAGATTGCCGTTAGGCAGTTAGGTTTTTATACAGGTTGATTACCATGCCTGTTGAAAAACAATATATCATGACTGCCCCCTAAAGGGGCAAGCCGTTCGCCTACATCCACCGCCTGATAGCTTGCGTGGCGAAGCCATAGTACGATAAAGTATCTCCACCAAGTTTCGATACTTTATCAGGCGTGGTTTTGGCTCACTCGATTTTCTTATAATTAAATCATCCATAACGATGAAGTTAAGGTATATAAATCATGGTTCAAGTTTTACAAAAACCAGTAACCTTTGCAGAATTTGCAGATTGGAAACCAGATGGAGAACGCTATGAACTGCATAATGGAGTAATTGTGGAAATGTCACAACCATTAGAACCACATGAAGATATCATAGGATTCTTGATAGAAGAATTAGTAACTGAATACAAAAGACTGAAATTATCTTATTCCATTCCCAAACAAGCATTAGTCAAACCACCTGAAAGCGAATCAGGTTATGTACCAGATATTCTATTATTAAACAAAACTAATTTAGTCAATGAACCCCTGTGGCAAAAACAATCAACTGTAACTCAAGCTGCTTCTATTCCCTTAATTGTTGAGGTTGTTAGTACAAATTGGCGTGATGACTACTTAACTAAATTACGAGATTATGAAGAGATTGGCATTCCTGAATATTGGATTATTGATTATTTAGCTTTAGGTGGTATTCGTTATATAGGTAGTCCTAAACAACCTACTATATCTATTTACTTATTAATTGAAGGTGAGTATCAAGTAAGGCAGTTTAGAAATGATGAAAGGATCATATCACCAACTTTTCCAGATTTGAATTTGACTGCCCAACAGATTTTTCAAGCTGGTAATACCTGAGTTCGGTGTTAGGAGTTTCTCCTTCGGAGACGCTACGCGAACGGAGTTTCTCCTTCGGAGACGCTACGCGAACGGAGTTATGATTTTTTCAACGAGATCATAAGGGTTTGAGACTCATACTTGGGGCAGTTTTCCACAAATTATCTTATGTCGAACTCAGGTAACGCAAATTTAATAACCTGCAATTCTGATTTAACGTGGAATGGTGCGTTACGCTGTCGCTAACACACCCTACTTTTGCTACTTTTGCACCTTGTACTTTATTTAAGATTTAATTCAGATTCCTAGGGAACCATTTGGGTACACACTAGATAGCCATGTTGCTGATTACAACTAGATAACAGCGATCTTAGTAGATGAATTGTCCAAAGTGTCTATTACATTGTTTGAAGTTATGTAGCCTTTTACTTACAAGCTATCAAGCTCTGGGGTAAACTATGCCTTGATTATGATTATTTCACCTCAGAAGAACACCCGAAAGGAGCAGTTTTTTCAATGTCTCATACTGTAAAAATCTACGACACCTGCATTGGCTGTACACAATGCGTCCGCGCTTGTCCTACTGACGTACTAGAAATGGTTCCTTGGGATGGCTGTAAGGCTGCTCAAGTGGCTGCTTCTCCCCGCACTGAAGACTGTGTAGGTTGTAAGCGTTGTGAAACTGCTTGCCCCACCGACTTTTTGAGTATTCGCGTTTATTTAGGCGCTGAAACAACTCGCAGCATGGGCTTGGCTTACTAAGAATTTCATTTCTAAATTCTTGGTACTTTAGTGCTGGGGAATGAGAACGGGAGAAACATCAAGATTCTTTCGTCATTCCTCAGCATTTTTATGGGAGGAGGCAGGGGGCAGGGGGCAGGGGGAATATTTCTTCCCAATGACCAATTACTAATTTGCTAAAGTGGCTTATTCATTTCAGCAACTATACTTAAAATTTAATCATCCTGAAACTGGAGTGGTTTAAGCAATGTGTGGAATAGTTGGATATATAGGCACTCAGACAGCGACAGATATTTTATTGGCTGGATTAGAGAAATTAGAGTATAGAGGTTACGATTCGGCGGGAATTGCCACTATTTTAGAAGGTGACGTGCATTGTGTACGGGCTAAGGGTAAATTACTCAATTTGCGTTCTAAACTAGAACAAATCGAAAATCCTGCCCAAATTGGAATTGGTCACACACGGTGGGCAACTCATGGTAAACCGGAAGAGTACAATGCCCATCCTCATTTAGATACGGTTCTGCGGATAGCAGTGGTACAAAATGGGATTATTGAGAATTATCGAGAGTTGCGAGAAAGTTTAAAGGCTTTAGGACATGAATTTCGCTCGGAAACAGATACAGAGGTAATTCCTCATTTGATTGCTGAGTGTTTAAAAAATTCTTCTTCAAGTTCTACTTCTCCTTCGGTGTTTTTAGACGCGGTGCGAGAAGCTGTAAGTAAATTAGAAGGGGCTTATGCTGTTGCAGTTATTTCTGCTGATTACCCTGATGAGTTGATTGTCGTTCGTCAACAAGCGCCTTTAGTGATTGGGTTTGGACAGGGTGAGTTTTTCTGTGCTTCCGATACGCCGGCGATTGTTCCCTATACCCGCGCTGTGTTGTCCCTAGAGAACGGTGAAATTGCTCGGTTGACTCCTTTAGGGGTGGAAGTCTATAACTTTGCGGGAAATCGCTTGAAAAAGCATCCTCGGACTTTGAACTGGAATCCCATTATGGTGGAAAAACAGGGATTCAAACATTTTATGCTCAAGGAAATTTATGAGCAACCGGGGGTGGTGCGGGATTGTTTGGAGGCTTATTTCTCAACGGTGGAGAATGGAGAAATTACTGCGGAATCACCGGTGAAATTGGATTTACCGGCGGAATTTTACGCAGATTTAGAACAAGTTCAAATTGTTGCCTGTGGGACAAGTTGGCACGCGGCGTTGGTGGGTAAATATTTATTAGAACAGTTGGCAGGAATTCCCACTCAGGTACAATATGCTTCAGAGTTTCGATATGCACCTTCACCGTTAACGGCTAATACTCTGACTATTGGGGTGACACAATCTGGGGAAACTGCTGATACTTTGGCGGCTTTGGCGATGGAAAAAGAACGCCGACAAGGGAAAGAATCTAAGTATCAAGCGCGACTTTTGGGAATTACTAATCGCCCGGAAAGTAGTTTGGGGAATATGGTGGCGAATATTATTAATACTCATGGGGGAATTGAAATTGGTGTAGCGGCGACGAAAACTTTTATAGCGCAATTGATGGCGTTTTATGCTTTGGCGTTAGATTTGGCTTATCGTCGTCAGGAGATTAGTGATTCGAGATTTGAGGAAATTCTCACGGGTTTACGGCAGTTACCAGGGGAAATTGAGGCGATTTTGGAAACTCAAGAACGTTATATTGAACATTTGGTACATGATTTTTCAGAGACAAAAGATTTTATCTTTATTGGTAGGGGAATTAATTTTCCGATCGCGTTAGAAGGGGCTTTAAAATTAAAGGAAATTAGCTATATTCATGCGGAAGGTTATCCAGCGGGGGAAATGAAACATGGACCGATCGCTCTATTAGATGCTAAAGTACCGGTGGTGGCGATCGCTGTTCCTGGTAATGTATATGAAAAGGTGATTTCTAATGCTCAAGAAGCTAAAGCTAGAGATTCCCGATTAATTGGGGTGACTTCTGTGAAAGATGGGGAAGCGGCGGAAATCTTTAATGATTTAATTCCGGTTTCGGAGGTTGAGGAAATTCTGTCACCAATTCTCACGGTGATTCCATTACAGTTGTTAGCTTATCATATTGCTGCCCGACGAGGTTTGGATGTAGATCAGCCAAGGAATTTGGCGAAGTCAGTAACAGTTGAATAAATTATAATTTGTAGGGGTGGGGTTTCCCCGCCCTCGATTGTATTGGCATCCGACTATAAATTGAGGATGAACCCACAGAAATTATCAGCGTTTATTTTTCAGAGTTTGAGCTTTTACCCCACATTCCGCATTGACAATAGCATTTTCAAGCGATCGCTCCACTGTTTACGCTCATACTCGTTCAATACCAGTAACCAAGCTATAACCAGGTAAATAAGAGCAGCTAAACTCATTTCTGTACCTAAGCCTATCCATCCCCAGGGTGTATGACTTTTGGCAATGTACCAAACTGCTAAACCATAAGGTATGCCCACTGCTAGGGGTTGAGCAACAGCTAAAAACAGTTGTTTTACAGATGTACCAAAAACCTCCCGCATTAATAGGGGTAACTGCCATAAACTAACGGTTGTCAAGGCAATAAAAGTACCTAATAATGGTCCAATAATGCCAAAAAAGTGAGTACAGAGAATGCTGGCTAGAAAATTAATTCCCGCCGAAAGTGCAGTAGGGCGAACTAATTTAGGTTGGTTGCCAGTACCACTAAAACACCACCCCCAAAGCGATAAAAGCCCTAGTAATAATCCGTTATAAGCAGCTAGTAAAGTGACACCATCACCAGCAAAGCGATTTTCTCCCACCCATAATCTAATAAAAAAATGATTATAAGCTGCGATCGCTACCATAAAGCTGACTCCCATCACAGCTACTAACCGCGTCAGTTCAATTAGCCGAGCATTGAATTTTTCTGTTTCTCCTTTAGCATGGAGATCAGCAAGAGCCGCCCAAGTAGCATTTCCAATACCTTGTATTTGTGTTTGTGCTATTGCCAGCAAACGTTGAGTAATAAAAAATGGTACAACTGTAGCGGGACTAAGAATATAGGAGATAATAATGTTATCTGTCAACAAACCTAAACGACCTGAAAGATTGAGGATGAATGTAGACCAGTTGAGTCGCCAAAGTTCTTTCTCTATGGGGATTTGGGATTGGCGATCGCCCACAGCTAAAAACACATCTGGATAGCGTCGTAAGCCATCCCAGGACATTAAAACTTGAAAACAAATACCACCAATAAGTACAGCTAGATATTGTCCAGTAATACCAAATCCGCGCCATGCCAGCAATAGGGACAAACCTGTAATAATCAGGCTTTGAAACATGAGAAAAACATTAGCAAAATAGCTGCGTTGACTTGCATCTGCTAACAAACGGAAGGGGGCTAATGGTAATAAAAATATACCGACAAATGCCCACCAATAACCTGTTTGCAGTTCATTAACTAAAGATCCTGTAACTGGTACAAGCTGAGTAATAAAAAAACCTAATCCAACTCCTGCCAGTACCATCGCTATCATGATTTGTAGATAGGCTCTGATGCCTGTAGCCAGAGTGAGTCGGATTTGTTGAGATTCTCCAATACCCACAGCTTTTGCTAACAGTGCCATTAAGGAGCCACCAATACCCAATTCTAGGAGATTGAGATAGTTTCCCCAATCACTAGCAGCGCGAAATGCTCCATAGCGTTCATCTCCCAGCCAATGGAGTAGTAGAGGTGTACTAATTATACTTATGCCCAGCATAATTACCTGTAACATAAGTCCAGAGGCATAGTTAACTACAGAGCGTCCAGTTCGTTGCATTTTGCTTGTATTAAATCAATTAAGAAGAGTGACAGAAAAGCTTGATCTAAAAACTTAGATAATTGATTGCTCAATTCTCAGTTTATCAGTCCTGTCTTTCCCAGATAAAGGTTTAGATGCAACTGGGTAAGCCAATTAATACAATAGGGAACAGGAAACAAGGTTAGAAGTGTCTTCCTACAAGGTTTTATTCTTGAGTTTTGTACCCTTCGGTTGACGCTCACGGAAGCCTCATTCACATGAAATATCCTGTATATAAGGCTCTACAAATTAAACTAAATATCATAAAAATTATTTTTTACCTTTTCTAGCCCAACGAAGCACAGCTTTATAATCCCAATTTTCTTTGATGAAGTTATCATTTACAGATCGATGGATAAAGACAATATTTTTTTGGTTAATTTGAGAAACATCGCTTAATTCCTGAAAATAACCATTATCAATTAAATACCCATTGTAACCAAATTTATTAGTTAGCAATACCCAAATCTCTTCAGGATTATATCCTAGTTTCTGCAAAGCAATACGATTAATTTCTGCTAAAATAATTGGGTAATCTCGCTCAATTATACCTTTCATACCTAACAAAGCGCAAAATTCTGCACCTTCAATATCCATTTTTATTAAATCAACTTTTTTTATTGATTTACTAGCCACATATTCATCTAAACTAATTGATATTGATTCAACTTCTTCAGTAAAAGAATCATTTATACCCATAGTATAAGAACCAATATTATCACTCATTTGTTTGTCTAAACTGAGTTTAATCCTCTTGGACTCATTCCATAAAGCAGCTTGATTAAGATATATATTGGAAATCTTATTATTTACCACATTGTTATTTAAAATAGCAAATGTTTTTGGTACTGGCTCAAAACTATGAACACTGCCATTAGCACCTACTAAATTGGCAGCAAGTAAGCTATATTGTCCCACATTTGCCCCAGCATCAATTACTGTCATACCGGGCTTAAGCATTTTAGTAAATAAATAAGATTCTATTGGCTCATACACACCTAAAAAATAAATTTGGCTTTGAACATGATCTTTTAAGTTGCAAGATATAAAACAGCCATTTGGCAAAATACCTGTTACGTAAAAAGGGTTTTTTAACATCAAGGAAAATTTTTCAATACTTTGGTAATGCCAACCGGGAGCGATTCCAATTTTTCCCCATATATCTAAAATTTTAATTCCCACATATTTCAACATATAGCTGTTCCCATTTATGTACAAAATGTTAATTAGATTGGCATTTTTCTGCATATTTATATTACTATCCAAAATCTTCCACTTAATTGGAAACTGGATTTTAATGCTAAATATTTTTTGCTATTTCTTTATATATCTCTTCAGTTTGTTGAGCCGTAATTTGCCAATTAAATTCCAAACTGCGTTTTTTAGCTTTATTTACTAAATCATGATGATTAGATTTATCAGTTTTCAAAAGTTGGAATAAATTAGCTAATTCTGTCGTTTCAGAAATAGAAAAAGTTTCACCCCCATCACCTAAAATCTCTGGTAAGCAAGTGCTTCTAGCTGCCAAGACTGGACAACCAACCGCCATCGCTTCACATAATTGTAACCCAAAACCCTCATATTCACTGGGATAAACAAAACAAACAGCCTCAGCATAAAGCCCTGGTAAGTCTGCATCATCCACCCAGCCTAATAACCGTAAACGATTAGCAATTCCTAATGATTCTCCTAATTCTAAAAGTATATCACGTTGTTCATTTTTACCACCAGCAAGTACCAATTCTACACCATCTAAGTTAGCTTCTGCAAAAGCCTTGAGCAAAAAGGGAATATTTTTGCGTTTTTCCCAACCACCAATATAGAAAATATAAGGAAGTTTTAACTGGTATTTACTTCTGATTTGTAAACGTTGAGATGGTGTAACTTCCTGATGAAAATTAGCATCAGCAGCTTCATAGATCACTGTAATCTTATTTTCAGGAACTTGTAAATATTTGACAATATCTTGTTTAGAATATTCACTAACCGTAATAATATGATCTGCTCTATGTCTAGCCACCCAATTATAAAATCTGGTTTGAAGATTAGCTAGATTTAACTGTTGATACCAAGGTATATTCTGGGAGTAATAAACTTGATCTATGGCATCATGTAAAGTTAGGACACAAGGACAGGGACTAAACCAAGGTAAACCAAAATTCAGGGGACAATGTAGAATATCTACCTGATCTTGTTCACATTGTTTTGGCAACCAATATTGCTCCCATAAAATATAGCGCATAGGGGGAGAAATACGGACTTGATAACTATCTTTTGGTAATTTTGCCAAATGGCTTTCATGTAATGGACGATCAGAGTATAAAAAAAGTTCTATACCTAATGAGGACAATTCTACCAAAAGATTGATAGTATAGCGATTCCAGCCTCGGAGGGTGGGAGAGTTTAAGAGTCGGGCGTTAAAAGCAATTTTCATAATAAAACTGGTTTAAATAATGGATTGATATTTCCAAATTTCATTAGCCATTGATACAACCATGGTAAAATTACCAGATTACCAGGTAAATACTCTAGTAATATCTAGCTATTCATCATAGCTTTTTCAAAAATGTCCATAATTTGATTTGCAAAAGATACTGAATTTCTACCATTCATGACTAAATTTTTAGCCCTTTGCCCCATTGCAAAGGCTTCATCTTCATTATCTTCAAAAAACTGGATTGCCTCTTTCCAACCATTAATATCTCCTGCTTCAACCCACTTACCAATTCCTTCTGCTTCAATATCTAAATCAATTAAAGGATGCTTCGTCATAATTACTGGTTTACCCATACCTAAGGCATCCATTAAGCTAGTCAAACCCAGAAGTGTTGTAGTTGTTGATAAAGGTATTGCTAATACTTGTGCATTTGCATAAATTTCTAGTAACTTATCATATTTCATGTAATCTTTCGTGGATTGAATGATTATTTCAACATTTTGACCAAAGTTAGCTAAATTATTAGAAGATAGACCTTCTAAGCAGATAATTTTTGTCTGAATATTTGTTTGAGATGCTGCTATACCTAACGTATTAAAGTCTCTACCAGTCATACCAGCAGCAATTACTCCTTGACCTTTGACTGGAATAGATGGATAAAAATCAATATCTGGACCCCAACAAACAGGAAAAGACTTGTTTTCTTCACTTGATATTTTATTAATATCATGGGCAACTTTTTGACTTAAACTAGGAAAAGCGTCAGTCCCTGCAACCAATAACTTGATTAATGGTTGACGAAATTTAGCAAGTTTACCTCTATTTAATGGATGATGTGCTAAACAAACTATCGGAATTTTAAGTAAGCCTAAAGCTCTAAAGTAATTAAGAATATGTGTTTGTGTTTGGCAGGGAGCATAAATTAAATCAGCATCATTTAGGCTTTTTAGTGATGACCATTGCTGATCTAAATCGCCAATTGGGATAAAACCTTTATTTTTTATATAAAATTTTTGAGCATTAACAAGTAATTTACATTTCTCAAAAGGAATTATTTCAACTTGAAAATCTCTTTTATGAAAGTAATTTATGCCATAAAGAAGATGATCAGGTTTTTGTTTATTTTGAACATATAAAGTTTCATCGTGTAAAGAATAATTATTTAAAACTATAATTTTATTCATATTTTTAATCCTACTAATTTACATCACATCAATTAATTAAAAATCTAATCAATTATTATCTCTGGACACTCCCTGCCCTATAGAATGACGGAGATTATTGCTTCAATGAGCAACATTACCCTGTAGAAAAGATATTACCGCGATTTTTGATAAATTCGTTCAATCTGATCTACAGTTACCTGGGGACTACAATAAATTTCCAATAGTTCCCTAGCTTTTACCCTCCTTTCTTGTCGTATATTTGGATTATTTAATAATTTCACAGTTCGGTCAATCAAACCTTGATCATCCTCACAAATCCCAGCGTGAATTCCATCTACCGCCGGCATACCTTCCACACCATCAGTATTTGTTACTACAGGTGTACCTAAAGCAAAAGCCTCCATCACTTTCACTTTCATGCCACTTCCAGAAATAGGTGCATATAACATCACATCCATATTAGCAAAATATGGTAAAGTATCTGGTACATCTTGGTAAATTTCTAAGTCTTCTATATCAGTAAATTCTGCCAGTGCATCTTTAGCAGAACGCCCCACAATTTGTAGTTTAGCATTAGGAACACGACGTTTTATTTGTGGCCATAGCCTAGTTAAAAGTCTTTCAGCCGCAGTATAGGATGGTGTCCAATTAAAGCTACCAATTAGACCTACTATTGGTTGAGAATTAACTTGTTTTTGTTGAGCAAATGGATAAAGTGAAAAATCTATTCCCAATGGAACTGTATAAATCTGAGCTTGGGGATTAATTGTTTGAATATGTTTGCTAAGACGTTCTGATAAGGTAATTATTTTCGGAAAAGCCTTCAATAATTTCTGTTCGGCTCGATGGGTGAAGAAATTCCTAAATCGAGTTTCCAGAGATTTGTTATCCTCAAAAGTTCTATCTAATGAAAATAGGTAATGAATATTGACTATTGCTCTTTCCCTATGTTCAAGTGCTAACCACCCGCTCCAAATTATTTCACAATGTAGAATATCATAAGATTTGACAATCTCTCCAGCCAAGTCTTTTTTCAATTCATGGCTGAATATATAAGAATAAGGACGCTGTAGAGTTTCAATTTTGGAGATAATTCCTATCCGCTTGGGAATTAGATAGCAACGTAAATCATACTCAGGTTTGGGAAAAAAATGGTAAACTTTGTCAATTTCTTCTAACTGATTACAAACAACAAATACAGTTACATTGTGATGGCGTGCAACTAAACCTCTAATTAAAACATAAAACCACCGAGATGCAGCCCCTCCAAATGGTAAAGGTGGCACAGGAATTAGTAACAGAATACGCAGAGATTTTTTCATGATTCTACTAAAGGCTTAAAAATAAAATTATTGATATAAATCTGTTGAGACATATCCTCTAAAAAATGATTCTGTTTTGCTTGAATTTGAGTATAAAAATCTGCTAGTTTTTCTATACGACCTTTATACAGAAATCCACCTTCATATCCAAATTCAGATATTTGATCAAATATATCCGTTATAGACTTACCTTCCAAGTGCCTATTTTCAATTTCTATCAGAAGTATAGGTTTTTCTCGCATAATGGTTTGACTAGCACCAGCAATTACTTTAGATTCAAAACCTTCAACATCAATTTTAATAAAAGAAACATCTTGAAAATTATAATCATCTAGTTTACGGACTGGAACTTCCATAGTTTTTTGTTCACCTTCTATGTTTCTAAAACTAGCTAATCCAGTCGTTAAGCTACCTACTCCTTTAACTACTTGTGAATAACCTCCTTCACTAACAGGAATATGTAAATTTAATGAACCATGAAAATCAGCTAAACCTATATTGTAAGCATTAATTTTAGAAGCGGATAATTTACTATATGATAGTATATTTTCAGTACACCAAGATTGAGGCTCAAAAACTTCGATGACATCATATAAACGAGAAAGTGCATAAGTATAAAATCCAGCGTTTGCTCCTATATCAATAGCCCGTTTATGAGTACCACCCAACTGCTCAAGATAAAAAATTTCTTTTTCCAACCTATTTCTAATTTGGTGATAGTAATACTTAACAGGTAAGCGAAAAGGTTTAGGAGTTAATTTCATCAGTGTTTTTTCTAATCTCATAATTTCATCCTCAAAAATTAATTCAGTATTTTAAGTATTTTAAAATGCCTCGAAAATGTTATGAGTCACCATTTTATAGATGTTGCTGGGACTAGTTAAGTTTTTTTTCCCGTGCGTTTCTAAATATCTGAGTACAGAAATGATGTTATTGGCAAGAGCATAATTGATTTGCTACAAGCAGCAATTGATACTGTGAAGTTATCTGATGACAGCAGCGGGATTTTAGGGAAGTAAGGATGGAGAAGGCTGACCTTCACGCTCTGCTTTCACAGCTGAGTTTATTACCTCTGCACACTCTGATGCTCAATTCACCAACGTGTTCAGTTATCATCTAAGATACTTTTTAGTATATCATCCTAAGTGTAATTTCTTGGTTCTTGACTATAATAAAATATTAACTTATTGTAACTATGATTTATATATTGACAAAATTTGTCAAAAAATAATATATATGACAGGTTTTGGTCATTTCTAGGAGATTTTTTGATTATTTTCGGGCGATCGCCATCTAACTAAATATCGTTAATACATATCATGGTGAATTTGTATAGTGAGCAAGTCCTTAGATAAAAAAAGTGTAGACAACAATGTACAATAAGGTTGAAGTATTTCTAAATGTTTTAGGGATTCGGAATAATGCGTAAGATACTGTTGCTTCTGGCAGTTATTCTGCCACATCTATTAAAGCTTTTTATTTACAGACGAGTGATGGGCTGGGAAATTGGTAAACAGGTGAAGATCGGTTTTAGCTATATTGATTGTGATCAAGTTTTTATGGGTGATAATATACGGATTAGACATTTCAATATTATTCGTGGACTGAAGCATTTTCAAGTCGGAAGTAATTCCTATATCGCCAATTTCAATGAATTTTTCGGTAACAATAGCTCAGATGAAAAATGGAAAAACGACCTGACTTTAGGAGAAGGGGTTCTTATTATGAGTCACCATTTTATAGATGTTGCTGGGAATGTAACAATTGGTAACCACACGACAATTGCAGGGCGAAATACACATATTTGGAGTCATAGTTTAACCTATCCTCACGATATTCCTGCTCTTGTGCCAATGGATGTTTCTATTGGTAAAGAAGCTTATATCGGAGCAAGATCAACATTGATTGGTTGTAGTATTCCCGATAGAGCGGTAATTGGTGCAGGAAGTGTGGTTAACAAAAGTTTCGCCGCCGAAAGCTGTCGTCTGTTAATTGCGGGAAACCCCGCCACAATTAAAAAGCGATACGATAATTCAATTGTAATTGATGGGCAAGAATAAAAGTTTACAAGGACTGTATCTACGAGAATGAATTTGTTGAGCAAGTTAAGTTTTTTTCCGTACATTTCTAAATATCTGAGTACAGAAATGATGTTATTGGCAAGAGCATAATCGCTAAAATCAAATTAACTTGATTAATATAATACTCTTGAGAATCAATTGAAACAATATTCTCTTTTAAAATTATAAACTTCCAGACTGTTCCCGTAGAAACAACGCCATAAATTTCAGGTATAACTTGTCCTTCTTGCTGATTAAATATTTGAGCCGCCACCATTTCTGCTATACACTGACCTAAACCCCCTTTAATATTTTCATTTTTAGCTTCCACAATTGTTAAAACTGGAACACGAATAAAATACTGCTCTTTCGAGCAACTAATAATATAGTCACAATAGCCCGACAAACCTTTTTCTTGATCAACATTAAACTCAGTGCCAGAAAACAAACTAATTCGATAATTGGCTTGACGACGTAGTTCTGCTAGAATGGGTGCTATTAAAAATTCAGAACGAGCCTTTTCTGTATTGATCGCAGTTGCTAGAGGTAAATATTCTTGAATAGTTTGTTGTAAATAATCGGTCGGCATTACGCTTTCAGTATTTGAAAATAAATTGCGATCCTCCTCAATAACTAAGTTAAAAGCGGTTTGTACTTTACTGAGTGTCGTAAATTCACTATAAGACATAATTTAGTATCCTACAAACTCGGTAAGCTATATCTCCCTATTAAATACTAACATTGTTCAGGAGTCTTACAGAACTCCACAAAAACAGCAATTCTCATTTTAAGGTTTCATGACATTTAAACCCTTACATTCATAGGGTTTTACAATTCTTAACAAATCCGGGTATCGCTGAAATGGCGCAAACTCCTTTCAAAATGAGAATTGCTGCCACAAAAAAGATGATCCAATTTTACTCCTATCAAAACGACTTTTCCTCCCCCTGCTCCCTGCTCCCCTACACTAAAAACACTGACTATAGCTGATAAACTACAACATAAAGCTTCATGTACTCCTAAACTATAAGCCTCATAACGAGTCAGAGCAACCAAACAAGTAGACGTTAATTAATGTTATTCAATTGAAAAAAATAGGTTTTGTAAAGAAGAATTAATATCTATATTTTGGGTTTTTGACTTAAACCCTAATTCTAATAACTTTTGATATAGGGAGGCAACACTGCTCCCATTACACTCAAGCCAGTATTTATTGAATTCTATAAGAATGGAATGAATTTTTTTAGATTCAATAGCTTCTCTGGCTCCTTCAATAACATTAGGTTCAAAACCTTCCACATCAATTTTCATTAGGTCAACATACGCAATATTATTGCTTTTCAAATATTCATCTAATCTAAACACAGGAACATTAATTGGTTGTCCGCTATTATTCTTGATCATTGTTGGTGAATGATTTCCCCATTGATTATCAGGTATATAAAGTTGTATGGTGCTTTCAGAGTCACTAAGACCTGCTTGAACTAGGCTGACTTGAGATATATTATTTCTATTGACTGTATTTTTTAATCTGTTGTATGCATATGAACTTGGTTCAAATGCTATGACCTTTCCCTCACTTCCAACTAAAGCTGCTGCCATAAGAGTGAAATAACCAATATTAGCGCCTACATCTATGAATGTCATACCTGTCTTGAGATAATTCTTAATGAGGTTTGATTCATATGGTTCAAAAACATTTAAATAAGCACTTCTTTGAATATAGTCACTTAAGTCTAAACTAAGTTCATACCCATAGAAATCAATAGTTTTTTCTCCTACTTTTGGGCAAATTAAATGCAAAAATCCAGCCTTACGAGGAAAATTAACCTGACGAATCCACTCAACAAAAAATTCTTTCATTTTTTACCTTCTATAAATATGTTTGATTTTTGTACTAAATTGTTGAATTGTAGTCGTATTATAGCGGTATGCATTTGAATGAGATACATTCTAATTTCCATATTCATGAAATTAATTGCTGAATCGCCTTAGCCATATCATCCCAAGTATAATTCCGTAATTCCTGACTAAGAGAAAATACTAAATTATTGTAATATTGTTTGTCCTGCTGCCATTTTTGTAGTCTTATTACCAAATCATCAGCATCATCAGGATTAGGAAGTAACAAATCTTGCAACTGTGGAGAATAGCGTTCCGCAACACCAGCATCAGCACTAACTATTCCTGGTAAACCACAACACAAAGCTTCATGTACTCCTAAACCATAAGCCTCATAACGAGTCGGAGCAACCAAACAATCAGCAGCCCGTAGCAAATTCGGGACATCGTGACGAAAGCCGAGAAAATGAATGTTAGAAATGCCAGCATCAGCAGCACGGCTTTTCCATAACGGTAGTTCTGCACCAACCCCCACTACCACCAAATCAGCATCCCAATTAGAAGATTTACATAACTTTTGCCATGCTGTAAATAGAGTATCAAATCCTTTCCGGCGATCGCCTAAAGCACCGATAAATACTACAATATTTTTATCTGGCGACCATCCTAACTGCTGACGAAGTATAACTCGTTCTTCCTGTGTCGCTGGATAAAAGATTTGGGTATCTATACCATAATAAACTACGTGCAGTTTTTGTTCAGGAATCGCCAACTTCTCCATTAAATCTCGTTTAGTGCGGTTTGAATTCACAATAATTACCCGTGCAGATGTCAATGCCTTTTTTTCATCATCTAAAAACATCCGATGGGAAATCTTCCCCTTTAATTGACGCAATAAATTCACTTGAGAGTCAGATTCATAACCTGCATGAACATAATGTACCCAGTTAACATCTCCCCATTGACAATTACCACCATTGACTATAACTCTAGCATTCTCCCGCATCAGACGCTGTGCTTGTAAACGTCCTATCCAATTCAGTAAGGGGCTACTCAATAAATCAGAATTAGCTAATTTTGGCACAGGATGAAATTGAACATGAGGGTAAGCCAATAATTCATCCGCTACTCGATAGCCTACTAGATGTACTTTTTCTCCTTGTTTTGCCAAATAGTTCGCCAAAGCAAAATTAGCCCTATCCATGCCACCAGTTTTGACAAAATCCGCTACTACGAGTAAATAAGATTTCATAACTACTAGGTTGTTGAAAGATTGTCATTTTTAATATTATTAGTAGCCGCAAATAGTGCGCCATTCAATAACCATAATTCCATACCCCCTTGACTATTAAATATGGGATAATTAAAGGTAATGGCTATAGCACCAAGATTGTAAGCAAAAACCAATCCACCCCACAGCGCAAAGTCATCTAGTTTACGATTAATAGCAATTTTCCAAGCACTAATGCAAGCCAAATAAAGTGCAGCAACATAAGCAAGTATCAGGGGTACACCTCCATCTAATAGCCACCCTGTCCACTGGATTTCTACCCAAATAGGTTGGGATTCCAGATAGGTGTTATCACCAAAATAGTTATTCATCATTCCCCAACGCCCTAAACCAGCCCCCAAAGGATATTTAGGGAGTAAATCGTTAATAGTATCCTGCAAAAAATGTCCCCGATTTTCCTGGTATACTTGGTGAGCAGAAACAACAAATAAGCTAGTTATCCGTCGGAGGGTAGACTCACCACCAATTGCAACTGCCCAAGAAAATGTTGCCGCAAATAAAGCAGTAACAGTGGAAACCATCATTGTCAAACGAGCAATTTGGGCTGTCCTGATTAAGACTAACGCTAAGAAAACCATAGATATGGCAGCTAAGACCAAAATAGAGCGCACTTGGGATAAATAGATGCAAAATAAACCAATACCACCACTAGCTATGCCGGCAATTTGTAAAATCGGATTTTTGTGTTTGATGGCAATAACAACACCAAACAGTAAAGCATAAAAACCAGCATTTGCTGCCCCTCCAGGTGAGTCAGTCAACCCCATTGGCCTATACACTTGTATGCCATTAGTTAAAGTAATTAACAAGTTATCTCCACCATAGATACTATTCTGAATAACTGTGGAAAGAGATGGCTGAAATTTGCCAGGAAAGTAGACTTGCAACACACCAAAACATGAACTAAGAGTGTGAATTCCCCACATCAAAAACATTAAACTATTGAACCCAACCTGTGTAATTTTTAAACCTCTCACCCAAAATAAAGGACTGAGAATAGCAAGATACATAGCACATTGAGCCAGCCCAGCCGTTATAGAATTAATTTGGGGATGTAAACTCAACTCTAACACCAAGATGGCCATGACTATCAATGCTAGGTTAGTGGCAGGATGTTTACTTCCTTCTGGCTTCAACTTTACTAATAAAAATAGACTCAGTGCAAAGGAAACGACCCGCATGGGTACACGAAGAAGACCTAGTTGGGGAATCAATAGTAATAGTTGCAGAGCAAACTGGATGAGAATAAAACTGTGCGCCCAAGTCCAGTTTAGGTTTGCAATTTTAGGCGATGAAAGGAGTAAGCTATGATCTGGTTTCAAAGTCATATATCTATTTGATTAAGTAAAGTCATTTACTTACTGAGTTATGACAGGCATGGGTTGATTGCGAAGTTGTTTGAATAACTTCAAAGTCTGGTTTTGTATAGGGCGGCGATTGGACAATGCAAAAGGTACAAGATTAGTCAAATTGCTAATTATCCAAAATACTCCAGCCCAATCACGTTTTCCTTTTTCATCTTTCATTCGCAGAAAAGTGATTGGAGTAGCTATTAATGCTGGTAAAGCTGCTAACCAAGGATATCGTAACAATGTTGTTAGCATGGCATTACGCGCCCATAAACGCCTAATTCTCTGCCAATTTCGCCTCCGCTCATCAGCATAATGTATAACTTGTAGTTCAGGATCATACATAACTTTATATCCTGCATCCAATAGTCTGAGCGTAAACTCTACTTCCTCATAGTACCTTAATTAATTTTTTTTCCTACACAAAGAATATTGTCACTGAATGCCTGCCCCCGAAAACCTAGATTTTGTGGCCAGTGCCAAGGTGTAAAAGGTATGCGTCCACAATGACTATAATCTATGTTAATATTAGTCAACCGGCACTCTGTAAATATTCTAATTAGGTCAATTTCCAATAATGCAGTTATATGGGCGGGATAAAGACCAGGTGCTTCTTGAAAGGCGTTAAACTGATTTTTGAGAATTAACGTTAACTTACTCAACAGGCTTAAATTATTAGGTGTAGTCACAATTACCAATCCACCTGGTTTAGTTAACCTAACCAATTCTCGCATCAAAGCTCGTGGGTTTTCTAAGTGTTCAATAACCTCCACTGCACAGACTACATCAGCCACTTGTTCTGGTAAAGGTACTTTGCCAATATCTAAATCAAAAGGAATAAATTCTATCTGTATTGGTAAATCATCATAGCGAACAGCATCTACACCAAGATAACGGTTAAAGCCATTATTTACTAATGAATAGAGTTTGCCCTGACCACAACCCACATCTACCAATACACCACCTTGAGAATGTCCTTGTGCTATTATTCTCGCTACCATTTGATAGACATGGTTACCACTAGCACCAAGGCTTTCTCTTGCCCTATTTTCAACATTGCTGACATCAGATACACTCATGCTGCAACCTCCCGTTTCACAACTTGAGAAAGTAACCTGTAAAGCTGATTTAATTGCCTTTGGGGATTACACAAATACTCAGCCCTGGACTTACCACCAGATGCTAAAATTGCTCTTTCACTAGGACTATTAATTAATGTACCTAAAACATCACTCAAAGCATTAATATCATGAGGAGCAACCAAGCGCCCACAGGAATCATCAACAATTTCCATTGCTCCTCCCATAGCTGTTGTCACCACTGGTAAACCTGCATAAAGGGCTTCTATAAAAGCAATACCAAAAGGTTCAGAACCAGTATTGGGCTGACAGTGAATGTCAGCAGATGTTAATAAGTATGGTACATCAGCACGTTGTCCCAAAAAGCGAACCTGTTCACTAATACCCAGTGTTTTTACTTGAGTTTCCAATTCTTGAAGATATTCCGCTTCATGGGGACGTTGAACTCCCCCAGCTATCCAACATACCCACCCTGGTACTTCCCGCAATTGTCCCAAAGCCGAGATTAACAGACTTTGACCTTTCCAGCGTTCCAAACGAGATACTTGAATAATAACTATAGCATCATCAGGGGTACTGAGTTCAGTTCTGACAGACTGGCGAATTGAAGCATGATTAACAATATTTGCTGGAGCTACAGGCAGATAAACAGTTTCACAGGGGGTTTGATAAAGTTTTGTTACAGTCCCTTGGGTGTAACGACTATTAGCAATCACTAAATCTGGAACAACTAACTTTGCTAACTGTTCTAAAACTTGGTTGCCATTCACTGTATCATGACACCAAAAAACAAGCGGTATCTGATTAGCTTTGACAACTGAGCCAAAAATTCCTTGTACCCAGCAAGCATGACAAATCACCACATCAAATTGTTCTTGTTTGAGAATTTGCTGGAGTTGATTTCTCGCTTTCCAAACGGTCAAAGGATGACTAATTTTGACGTTACCCAGTTGATGTACTTTAGCGTCTAAATTTCGCAGTTCGTCAGCTAACCTATCTTCAAAACATAAAGCAAACTGAGGCTGCATTTCCTGACATAAACTTTGCTCTTTAGCTAAAGTCACCAATAGAGTTTCAATCCCTCCAAAGAGATTTCCTGAGTAAATATGGAGGATTTTCATGGTAAATTCCCCGCTTGTGCCATTGTATAGTTCAATTCTTGACTCAAAACGTTGTCATATATCTCCAAACTACGTTCACCCATAGAAATATGATTAAAATATTCGGCGCGGTTTCGGCTGGCTTTGACGAGTCTGTTATGCAGTCCCGGTTCTACAAGGAGACGGTTTGCCGCTTGAGCAAAGGCTACTGGATCGTTAATAGGTACTGTTAAACCTTCCTTTTCATGTCGGCTGACCCAAGATACACCACTACAGGGAATATTGGCATTAATCACTGGACAACCACTAGCCATTGCTTCTACCTGAACTAATCCAAATCCCTCGCTGCGGACATTAGAAGGAAACCACAGAGCCGTTGCGGCATGATAAGCTCCTACTAGTTCATCTTCACTGACATGACCTAACCAAACAATACGGTTTTCTACTCCTAATTTTTGGGCTAATGCTCTTAACTTTGATTCTAAAGATCCAACACCAATGATGACGAGTTTTCCCTGTACTCTTGTGAGAGCCTGAATAGCTATATGCAAGGCTTTGTAATAGACCAATCTACCTACAGCCAGCCAGATTGTATCTCCGTGTTCTTCCTGAAGGCTGCGACTGTAAGCCAGTGCTTCTTGATTAGGTTGTTTATAGGTTTCAATATCTAAACCTAGTGGGAGCGCGTTTAATTTATGAGGATAAAATCGCAGAAATTTTGAGCCTTGAATATACTGAGAACTGGTAGTTAAAATTCTTGAACTTTGATTGTAAACTAAATGCTCAAAGGGACGCAATCCATACTTCAAAATCTTTTGTTTAATGACATCACTATGGTGGGTAATTACTAAAGGTATTTTTCTATCCAACATGGTTAAAGCCATGAGCATAGTTGGATTAGGTGTATGGAGATGAAAGATAGTATTTGGTTTGTTAGCAAATTTATTAATTTTTTTGCACAGTCCTGAACAAATATCAAATCTTGCTACTGATAAAAAGCGACCAAGACGGGTAATTTTAACATTTCCATCCATTTCATAAACAGTCCTGGTTTTAGTCGCTAAATGTCCCTGTTCATCAAATCCGTTGACACAAATTACATGAACTTCTGCACCCATAGCTGCTTGAGTTCTGGCTAGGGTTTGAATATGAGTTTCTATACCTCCTCTATCTGGAGGATAATATTTAGATAAATGAACAATACGGATATTATTAGTTTTTCGCATTTTCCTGACTCTTGAGTAAATTTACAGGACTTGCCGAACCGGCATATTGGTAGGGTGCGGGTGCGTCAGATATCAACAATTTGTTTATTTGCACGATTTATCCAGTAGTAAAGCACCCTACAACAAATTTTTAGTGTGACATTTGCGTAAGTCCTATTCATGTTTGTTCCTTCTGAGTGATGTATCCATTTACAGAAACTAACAAAAGACTGTACTACAAATTTGGTATTAAATCAATATATTTAGAAACCCATATAATATCCCAAGGTTTGTTGTGGTGAAGGCTGCCCATCCCACAAGACTTGATAGCCCAGTGCTGCTGCAAGCAGTTCATCTTTTTTTTGTAGAGTTATCTTCCAGAAATTTACTGAAACATATATTTACGTATACTTACTTTTCTTTAGAAAGAATAATTTTTTATACTAATTTACACAATTCAATCCTGAAATAGACTTAGAGTCATCAACAATAAGAAAATAAATATGGTATTGTATAATAACTAAAATTTGACTACCCCATAAATATATGGAAGAATACTTACGATATTGGATTATCCTCAAACGTCGGTGGTTGCCTGTTTCCATAGTTTTCTTGACTCTTTTAGGCTTGAGTATTGTTAAAACCGTATTAGAAACACCTATTTATCAAGCATCTGGTCAGTTAGTCCTCAAAAAGAATTCCACCTCTTCACTGACAGGAGTAGGTAGCCAATTAGGGCAACTAGAAAGTTCAGTGACTGGTAGACCACTGGGAACAGAGATAGCGGTACTACGTTCCCTGCCTATAGCTGAAAAAACAATTAGTAGTCTCAAACTCAACTTAAACCCGCTAACTCTTATAAAAGACCTACAGATCAATAATATAGAGAATACTGATATTTTAGAAATAAGTTATGCAACTACAAATCCTCGACAGGCCACTCAGATTGTTAACTCATTAATGAAAGTTTACATAGAGAATGATATTAATGCCAACCGCTTGCAGACCAAATCGGCGAGGCAATTTATCGCTGAACAACTACCAAAAGGAAAGCTTGTACTAAACCTGGCGGAAAGGAGAATGTTAAATTTTAAACAAGAGAATAGAGTGTTAGACTTGAGGGCAGAAGCGGCATCAAGCGCTAGTATTCTCGCAGATTTAGATAAACAGGTAGTAGTAACGAAATCAGAATTATCCGTGCAAACGGCAAAAATGGCATCAATTAGGCGGTTGTTTGGGATAAATTCACAGGAAGCTGTAATTGCTGGTTTTGTGGGTGAGTCACCGAATGTTAACCAAGTATTGCAACAGTTACAACAGACACAACAAAAACTGGCAATATCACGGCTGACTTTAAATGATACCCACCCCACGGTAATTAATCTCCAGGAACAGGAAGTTGTTCTTAAACAAGAACTCCAAGGACGGATCAAAAGCAGTTTTGTTGGTAACGTAGGGCGCTTAAATCAAATAAAAAATGCCGAGGATATAGTTCCATTAGGTGAATCTAGTTTGCAACAACGTATTCTTGCTGATTATGCTGATGCTGAAACGGAACGGCTGAGTTTGCAAGTGCAGTTGAAGGCTTTAGCCGAAGCAATTCAATATTATAGACAAAGGGCTAATGCGTTGCCACAACTTGAATTACAACAACGCCAGATAGAAAGAGAAATAAGTGCTACTGAGTCTAGCTATCAAAATCTCCTGGCTAGATATCAGGAACTGCAAGTAGCCGAAAATATGCAGGTTAGTAATGCTAGGATAATTACGCCGGCGATAATTCCCGTCGTACCAATTAAGAGCCGTCAGTATACTAATTTACTGCAAGGATTGATTGGTGGGGTTTTACTGGGTGCGGCTACAGCTTTTATGCTGGAAAAAATGGATAACACCATCAAGACAACTAAATCTGCTCAAGAATTGCTAAATTATACCCTCCTAGCCTATATTCCGTCATTTAGTAATAATGGTGGCGAAATTGCCGATATCATTGTCAGCAACCAATCTGACTCTCCCATGAGTGAGGCTTTTCGGATGTTGGAAACCAATTTGAGATTTTTTAATTCTCAACAACGAATCAAAGTTGTTGTCGTATCAAGTTCCGTACCGAAAGAGGGTAAGTCCACAATTTCCGCCAATTTAGCTTTTGCCATGTCACAATTAGGACATAAGGTATTACTAATAGATGCAGATTTGCGGAAACCTAATCAAAATAAAATTTGGAAAGTTGCTAATGAGATTGGTTTAAGTAATGTTATTAAAGGCCAGTCAAATTTAGATAGTGCCTTAATAGAAATTACACCTGACTTACATCTGATAACTGCGGGTAAAGAAACTAAGAACCCCTCGAAAATAATCGGTTCTAGTCAAATGCCTAAGTTGATAGACCAGGTTGCCCAGGAATATGATTTCGTGGTGATTGATACACCGCCTTTGACTGTTTCTGCTGATGCTACCATTTTAGGTAAATTGGCAACTGGAATTTTGTTTGTTGTCAGACCAGGAGTAGCTGATACTGATAGTGTTGCTATTGCTAAAAATGTGTTAGATCAGGCTAATCAAAATGTTTTAGGTGTAGTTATGAATGGCATTAGTGCTAGACAGCAATATTATGACTATGCTGGAAGTGAGGTTGGTTAGGCAGGGAGTAGGGGGCAGGGA
>NZ_JAQMSE010000111.1:0-2913 GCF_028330045.1 Aphanizomenon sp. CS-733/32 | reverse complement strand
ATATTTTGTTCGTTTCGTCGCTGTAGCCTTCTTTGTTTTCGCTACGCTCAAATACAATTTGGGCTACGCAACTCAACTCACGCGCATTCATCCCACGCTCCTAAGAGTGAGACGTGGGGCTTCTGCTGATTAAGCTAAACCATCCATTTCATCCATTTGCCAATCACAAATAATCAAAGCCGGATGATGCCTATAAGCTTCTTCCACCCCCTTTACACCGCTAGAAGCAAGAATAACTTCATATTCCTGTCCTTACAATGCTTGTTTAAGAATCATTTGGACAACTTTATCATCATCAATCACCAAAATTTTGAATTGAGAATTAGACATTTCCAGCATGATTAAGTCAGGAGTCAAGAAGAAGGAAGCAAGAAGTAGTGTAACGTAAATAATTAAAGGTTTGTAGTAAGGTCTTTAGACCTGAAAGTAGGGCTAAAGCCCTAACTACGAGCCAATTTCAAAATCTGTTAACTTACTTAACATAGTTCTATTTATTTTTGCCTACCTACTTAGACATTCTTCCTTTGCGTCTTTGCGCCTTTGCGTGAGCTACAAAATTACCGATAAAAATCAGAAATGATCACTAAGGAACATCAATGGGAATCAGACCATTTTCTGGAACATAACCAGAAAAACAACCATCATCAGAAGACACCAAAATCAACCGCAGAGGATAATCTGGAGGGACTCGCAAATCAGCCCAAGGTACTGCTATTTCCAAGCAAGAACCTAACGCAACTTGGGCGCGAGAGGCACGGGGATACCATAAATGATTGTCTCCTGCGGCTCGAAACTGCACCGATTGACTGAGTAAATTAATTTCTAAATGATGGTGAAATAGATAATTCAAAGGTGCGCTGTCTGGTACTTCGGCGAGAGGTATGGAACTATTCACCATTGTTCTATCTGGATAATACCAGAATAGGTGCAAATCTGGAGGTATATCTTTGCCGGGAACAGCGCCAGTTTTAAAATCTACTCGCACATAAAAATTCAAATGGTCTACCCCATACCATAAACGTTGGATAGTGCTGCTATTGTGCATTGTTCCCCTTGCACCACCAACTTCAATCCGCCCAGCTTTATCCCAATCTTGTTCATCACCTTTACCATCTATAACAGGATGAATAAAGCCTTGTGGTTTATGATCAGAACGGGCTTGATGGATTTCCAGGGGGGTGTGCAGATATGGAGGTATGGGTTCATTTAAGGCTTTGTAAATGCCATAGAGATGTTCCCGAAACAATTGGTCAAAAATGGCATCTTGGTTGGAAGAATGTCCCTCTCCAAACCACCAAAACCAGTCTGAACCTTCAGCCGCATATAGGGCTTCCCAGGCGGCTGGGTTGTTTTGTTCTGTGGCTTCGGGATGATTTGCTAAGACTTGTCTAGCTGCGGTGAGGTAGTCCCAGGCGCGGTTTTTGACGGGATCTCCGATCCATGTGGTAAAATTGCCGTCTACCCAAGAACCACTATGGAGTTGTCCAGCGGGAATAGTGGCGGTGGGTGGGTGTTTTTCAATGAATTCGGAAACGGTGACAAGTTTGATATGGGGTTCATTGCTCAAACTTTCATACAATGTTTCCAAGAAGTCTTTTCCGTCGTGGGGATAAAATTCCCAACAATTTTCCCCGTCTAGGGCAATTGTCACTAACCAAGGTTGACCATCGTTACTTTCTTTTTGTTGTTTAGAAATTGCTTGCAAATGTCCGACTAAATCTGCTGCGGCTTTTTTTGCTGGCATAGACCCGTAGGTAAAGCCAATTAAATCTGATAATCTGTGATCACGAAAAACTATAGATACATCACCAGCGGCAGTTTGCAAACGATAGGGACGATAGAGCAGTTCTGGTTCTTGGACATTTCCCGCAGCGTCACGATGAAAGAAGTGTTTTAATGACCAGCCTAAAACCGCTTCATCTGAGCAAATCCACTTAAAGCCTTGTTTAATAATATATGGCAAAATTCCTGGACTAACGGACTGTTCCGAAGGCCATAAACCTCTAGGATCTTGCCCAAACCTGTCTATATACAAATCCCAGGATTTTTGTAAATGTCGAGAAATATCTTCCACCCACTGAAACCGCTGTTTGGGTAATGTCATCTGCGGCACAGCTACTCGTCCGGCGTTAGTATCAGCTAAGAGGGGTAAAATCGGGTGAGTGTAGGGTGTAGTGGTAACTTCCAGTTGTCCACTGTCCTGCATTTTCCGATGTTGGGGAATAATCTGACTAAGAATTTGCCGCTGTTTGGAATAAATGCGTTGGCGATCGCCTAAACTGAAGTTACGTCCCTGTGCTAACCAGGCTGCAATTTCCGGGTCGTGCCAAAACAAAGGATCAATCCAAGCTAAATTATGCCACGCTAGTAAATCCCCATAATCTGACAACTGCCAATTTGCTAAACACCAATTTTGTCCCTGTTCCTGTCTCTGATAATATAACTGGGCATAACGAGGATGGGGATCAATCAAAGTATGATGATTAGCATCAAAGAAATGTTGAACAATAAACTCCTTCTGTTCACGGGTCAACTTTTCTACAGGAGTCAAACTAGCAGTTAAATAAGGGTCAAAAGCCGTACCCGCAACATAATCTTCTATTTGCAATATTAATGAAGGCACTAAATTCACCGTTTGGTGCAATTTCGGATACTTCTCTAACAATAATATTAAATCTAAATAGTCCTTAGTCCCATGTAACCGTACCCAAGGCAAGCGATATTGTTGACTAGTCACCAAAGAACTACCATTTTCAGGAGACTTGTACAACGGTTGATGTTGATGCCAGATAAACGCAACGTGCAGAGGATGAGACATAGATTATGTAAAATAGGTGACAGGTGACAGGTGACAGGTTACAGGTTACAGGTTACAGGTGACAGGTTACAGGTTACAGGTTACAGGGGACAGGT
>NZ_JAQMSE010000110.1:0-15842 GCF_028330045.1 Aphanizomenon sp. CS-733/32 | reverse complement strand
GCCTACAAAACAAAAAACAAATCTCAAAACCAAAGAACCGTGGGGCGCACGGTCTTAAAGCTCAGTTAATGTCCTCATAGAGGAGTCACTGAGAAGCCCACACTCACCTGAAAGGGAGTGTGTGGAGTACGTCACCAAGTTTACGAGTATTAAGCGGATAGTGGTTGTGGTGACGGCGATCGCTGTTAAAGTTAAAGTTAAAATAATTTTTATAGTTAACGTTTTCAGCAAACCCTACTTAATTTAAAATCCCGCAATGGGGTCTGGTTGGGATTTGAGATAAGTGAGAAAATTTCGGAGTTCTTCTTCACTCAGGAGCGAACGTCCTCGTTTACTGTAGGTTTTGACTAGGTAATCTTTTCCTTGTTCTGGTGTCCAGCCTAAGCGCTCGATTTCCACGTCTGTTTGAGCAATAACATCAGATAAGTTAACTGGTTCGTTGCGTCTTTTGTTTTTACCAATGGCTGACTGGACACTAGCGTCTTCGTAAGCAGTGTAACTCCGAGGGGTGAACGGTGTCACATTGCTGGGAGGGACTTCTGCTAAGGGTGGATATTCTGGTTCTGGATGGGGGAATATTTCTGGTTTTGTAATTTGAGGATTAATTTGCTCTTCTAGAAAGGGCGGTGTAGATGTTGGTGTGGTGGTGTGGCTGACTGGAGGAAGAGGTTTTGATTCCTGTAAAGTAGGTTTGATGAGTGGTGGAGTCACTGATGGTGAAGCTGATTTTGTGGCTTCTACTGGGAGGTTTGTGATGCCTAAAACTGTGAATGCTCTATCTCTGGCTTGGTCTTCTGCTGCTTCCACTGTTTCTGCTCCTGCCATACCTGTTGCCCGGGTGATGCCTTCGAGTTGTATACTAACACGGACGATATATTTCCCTTGAAAAATTTCTATTAGTTCTGAGATAATACTGCCGTTGGGGTACAAGTTCTGGAATTGTGCCAACATAATGCTTTCAACCATTTTTATCTAAATTTTCCTAATAACGTCGGTTCTTAATTAGGGAACAGGGAATGAGTCAAGAATTTTTCTCCATTACCAATTACCAATTACCAATTACCAATCCCCTAGACAAAACCCTATATTTCAATATAAAGTTTTACTGAGAACTAAGCACTCACAATTTTAAATATGTTCTGATACTAGCAGTTGTTCAGCACAAATTGTTGTCTATCTTTAAATGCTATACTAATTACCCAATTAGATATCTAGAAGTATTTTTAAAGAAGTGCGCTCTAAATCTACTATCCTTATGATCAAGATAAGGTTTGCCCTCGTTGCCTGTGTTTTACTGCTTACCTGATTGTTACCGATTCTACATAAGGGAGAATTGGGTTTTCAGCGGTTTCTGCTGGTGAAGACATGGCTAATGCCACGTTATGTTATCAGATGCTGATGGCGTGAAATTACCTTATATCTAAACTATCGAACACCTGTGGTTAAGCCAGTTTGTAGCTTGTGGATGGGATAGAGAGTTCTCCAAACCAAGTCTCTCACTCATCCATTATCTAATTACTTAGTGTTTAATTATTGAGTATCAGGAGTGCATGGTGAAGATTGTTTAGATCAAGTCAAGGGTCACGCAAGCAAACTCTGAGATTGTCGTGCAGTGAGAAGTCAACGCAGGGGCTTCCGCTGACAATGACTGTGGCTAATGCCACGCCGCGCTATGAGCGGACTTGCCTTGAAGACGAAACACTACCCAAGGGCGAAATTCGTACAGCAGCAAGTGTCTGTAAACCGTGAGGGGATACAGTAAAGGCCAGATTCGACAACAAATGATGTTTTGACCAAAGGTCGGTTCACTGCATGGAATTTTCAATCGCTACACTTCTTGCCAATTTTACAGATGATAAATTGGTGGCTCGTAAAGTCCTAGAAAAGAAACTGGGTTGTGAGGATGAAGAAAGTCTAGAAAAACTCCAAATTACTTTGGATGTGTTAGAAAAAATTGGGCTTTTGGTGAAGGAACGGGGGAAATATCGCCGCGTTACCGAAGAGGGCTTAATTGAGGCGAAACTACGTTGCTCTAGTAAGGGCTTTTGTTTTGCGATTCAAGATAGCGAAGGCTCAGAGGATATTTACATCCGCGAAAGTCATTTGAGTAATGCATGGAATGGCGATCGCGTTTTAGTGAGAGTCCTCAAGGAAGGTAGCCGGCGGCGATCGCCTGAAGGTGAGGTGAAGTTGATTATGGAGCGGTCTAATCATACTTTACTCGCCAGAATTAAGCAGGTAGAGGAAGGGTTTCGGGCTGTTCCTTTGGATGACAGATTGCTGTTTGAATTGAAACTACAACTCAACAACATGAAGCTAGAGGAAGCTATTGACCATTTGGCTCACGTAGAAATCCTCCGCTATCCCTTGGCACAATATCCTCCTTTGGGTAGAGTTGTGCAAATTCTGGGTAGTGATGCTGAAGCGGCAGCGGATATAGATTTAGTCACTTGTAAACATGATTTATCCCGAACTTTTCCCGATTCGATCCTCGATGCGGCGGCGAAATTACCCAAGAGACTCCTGAAAGCAGACCTGAAAAATCGCCTGGATTTACGTGATGTTTTTACCTTCACTATTAAGAGTACCAACGGTGATGAGTCGGTGGTAGAAAATGCCTTTAGTGTCGAAAAAATTAGCGCTGACAATTGGCGATTAATTTTTCACATTACGGATGTTTCCCACTATATTCAAGCGGATGAAGCTTTGGACAGGGAAGCACTCAAACGTGGTAAGTCAGTTTATCTAGGAGAGTTATTATTGCCGATGTTACCAGCAGCGGTGACAGAACGGTGTTCTTTAGTGCCTGGGAGCGATCGCTTGGCTCTTTCTTTGATCATCACCATTAACCCTGAATCGGGACAAGTGGAGGAGTGGGAAATTCAACCGAGTGTGATGAATGTAGATGTAGCTGTCAGTCAAAGGGAGACAGAAAGCATCCTCGCCGGTGAAAGCAGCAAAGTAGCGGCCGTCGTCCAGGAAAAATTAGCAGATTTGCAGACGTTAGCTAAAGCTATTAAACAGGTACGCTTACAGCGCGGTAGTTTACAGTTGAATCTCCCCCCTAGTCATAACCCCTATTATGATGAGGGATCAATGGGATCTGTCGTCTTGAATGACTTACCTGGGCGATCGCTGATTACAGAGTTGGTAATATTAGTAAATCAACTCATGGCTGATCACCTCAGCGCCTTGGGGATTCCTAGTTTATGGCGAGTTCAAGGCACACCTGATCCCGAAGATGTTCAGGAAATGCTCAAACTAGCTGTTAATTTAGGTGTGGAATTGGGACTAGATCCAGAATTAGAAATCCAACCCCTAGATTATCAACACTTGACCGGTGCTTTTGCCGATTCCCCCTCGGAACAAGTTCTCACCTATTTATTACAAGACACCCTCAAGCCGTCTGTCTACAGCACCACCAAAGGTTCTCATTTTGGACTGGCTTTATCCCAATATGTCCACATTACCGCCCCCTTACGTCGTTATCCAGACATCCTCTTGCAACGGGTGTATCATCACTTAATAGAACATGGGCGCGATCGCCGGAATACCCGCGTCAAGGATCGGATTAACCTGCGCCATTCCAATTGTCACGAAGAAATCAATTGGAACGTTCTCCCCCCAGAACTGCACCAAGAAATCCAAAGTGACTTAACCAGAGTCATTGTGCAAATTAATGACCGTGAAAAAGAAGTGCAAGAAGCTGAAGCCGATTTAGCCGGACTGCAAAAAGCTTCCTTAATGAAACAACGCATTGGCGAAGTATTTCCAGGGGTGATCACCGGTGTTCAATCCTACGGTTTCTTTGTGGAAATTGAAGTCCCAGTAGAATCGTCCACAGAAACCAATCTCGCTAATACCTTACGGGTAGAAGGACTAGTTCACGTCAGTTCCCTCAAAGACGATTGGTATGAATATCGAGCCAGACAACAGGCTTTATTTGGGCGGAAAAATCGAGCTTCCTACCGATTAGGTGATAGCTGTATGGTACAAGTCAAAAGTGTTGATTACTACCGTCAACAAATTGATCTTGTCACCGTTGGCGCTGATGGTTTACCCAAAAGTATGGGCGCAAATGGTAACAATGAAGATGACGATACGGGAGACATTTATTCACCCAATAAAACTGACCCTTTTGATCAAGAACCCTATGATGAGGAATAGTCAGTTGTCAGTTGTTCTTTGCTGTGAATCAATAACCAATCACCAATCACCAATCACCAACGACCAATGACCAATGACTAATGACCAATAACACAAAACCTTTAATCCTGGGCGTAACAGGTGCATCCGGTCTGATTTACGCTGTTCGCGCCCTCAAATTTCTCTTAGCAGCGGAATATCAGATTGAACTGGTAGCCTCTAAATCAACTTACATAGTTTGGCAAGCAGAACAGGAAATCCGAATGCCAGCAGAGCCAGATAAACAAGAGCAATTTTGGCGACAACAAGCCGGAGTTCCCGAACAGGGGAAACTTCGGTGTCATCCTTGGAGTGATGTTGGTGCTGGTATTGCCAGCGGTTCTTTCCGAACTTTGGGGATGATCATTATGCCTTGTAGTATGAGTACAGTTGCCAAACTGGCTGGGGGACTTAGTTCGGATTTACTAGAACGAGCCGCAGATGTCCAAATTAAAGAAGGACGTAAACTGGTAATTGTCCCCAGAGAAACTCCTTTTAGCTTAATTCACCTGCGGAACTTAACGACCTTAGCGGAAACTGGCGTGAGGATTGTCCCCGCTATTCCTGCTTGGTATCACAACCCTCAAACCATTGAGGATTTAGTTGATTTTGTGGTTGCTCGCGCCCTAGATCAACTAGATATTGACTGTGTATCAATTCAGCGCTGGCAAGGTCATCTATAGCAGGAGTCAGGAGTCAGAAGTCAGGAGTCAGGAGGTAAGAATCTCTTACCATAAGGCTTTTACTGTAGATTCTGTATCTCATTCAAGTGCATACCGCTATATAGGGGCTGCGGAATAAACCTAGAACTGAGATATATCAAGAGTTTGAAGGTAAAAAAGGTGAAATAAGTGCAAGGAATAAGGGTGGAAATTAGCAAAAACCTATCACTTTACCAGATTTAATACTATTCTTCTCTTCTTCTAATTCTTCCTCCTGACTCCTAGCCCATGACTTACGTCACGCTGCGCTATCACAGACAACTTTTTCAGCAAACCCTAAGTAGAGTAACGTAAATAATTAAAGGTTTGTAGTAAAGTCTTTAGACCTGAAAGTAGGGCTAAAACCCTTGCTAAGAGCCAATTTCAGAATCTGTTAACTTACTTAACATAGTTCTATTTATTTTCGCCTACCTACTTATATAGCAATTAAAAATTGACAATTAAAAATTAAAAACGGAATCACTAAATTTTTAATTTTTAATTCTATTTAACTTGTTTGTGACAATAGCTATTTTCATCTGTTTTCTTCTGGTGTATTCTCAAATTTTGCTGTAATTTTAAATTCGTTATGGCTGCAATTCGCTTAATTATCTTAGTGACGGCAATGCTAGGACTAATAATAATATTAGTTCAAAATTTGTCGCCCTCACTGCCACTAGTATTTTTGGGAATGCGAAGTCAGGCATTACCATTAGCATTGTGGATTTTATTGAGCATAACTGCTGGTATTTTTACATCTTTAATAATTACTAAATTATTAAAATTCGCCACTGATTTAAATTTACAAGCACAACAACCTATCCCCAAATCAGTTTCGACTTCACCCCGTGTCAGACAAAATCCGCCTCCGCCTAAAAGTCCGTCACCCCCAGTTAATCAAGCTGATGATGAATTTGACGATTGGGACACAAATCGGGATCAAGATGATTGGAATGACGGAGAAGATTCACAACCAGAACAAAAAACTTCTGCTAGTCCACAAAGTTCTAATTCTCGCCCTAGTTCTGTTTATTCCTATAGTTCTCAATCACCGAAAAATACTGCTGTAGGTAAAACTGAATCAGTTTATGATGCTGATTATCGAGTTATTATCCCCCCTTATCAAGAATCAGGGAAAAATCAAGTAACAGATGATGATGACTGGGATTTTTTTGAAGATGATGATTTTGAGGATGATGAGGAAAATAAACCACAAAAACCCTAACAGGACTTACGCAACCGGCACATTGGTAAGGTGCGTCAGACGGTATAAATCCTGCAAATAAACAGATTATTGATATCTGACGCACCCTACAACAGATTTTTTGTGTGACACTTGCCTAAGTCCTAGCTAATTTAAGCTTAAATAATAAATAATAATTTGACAGGAGAAAAATAATTGTGATTGATATCTTAAAAGGAGTTAACCTCTACTTAATTGGGATGATGGGAGTTGGGAAAACAACGGTAGGAAAATTAATCGCCGAGGAAATTGGTTATAGATTTGTTGATACAGATGAAATCATAGTTAAAGCCGCGGGTAAATCTATTAACGAAATATTTGCCGAAAATGGTGAAGCAGAGTTTCGTCAACTAGAGAGTGATGTCTTAGCTCAAGTTTGTGCCTATACTAAATTGGTTGTGGCTACTGGTGGAGGTATTGTCATGCAGCAACAGAATTGGAGTTACCTCCATCATGGTTTGATAATTTGGTTGGATGCACCAATACAAATCATCTTACAGCGATTGGCGGCAGACGATACTAGACCACTTTTACAAGATGCTGATATGGAAAGTAAATTGCGATCGCTTTTGGAACAACGTCAGCCAATGTACTCCCAAGCTGATTTACATATTACTATTAACGCGACCGAAACACCAGAAGAAATTGCCACACGCATCCTAGCCACAATTCCCAGTATTCTCAAACAGCAATAATTCTTTTTTCAGAGGATGGGAATTACAAATTTTGATGAAGTACAAATTTATCTGCGTTTATCTGCGTCCATCTTCTTCCATCTGCGGTTACTTATTTCTTGTTGTACCCCACTTGAATATAAAATCCCCGACTTCTTAGAGAAGTCGGGGATCTGACTCTTGCAATGTTCACATCTATAAAAAGGAATAGGAAGCGGGTAATTTCTTGTCAAAAGAAAGATGCAGAATTTCCACATCAAGAGTTGAATTGAATCTAGATTCTATCATTATCCTCAACGGGGATAAAATCTATGACTATATTTTCTCTTGATGAACTCAAAAATCTAGTCCAAAATCCTGAGTATCCATGCGTTTCTCTCTATCTACCTATGGAAAAACTAGGCGGAGAAACACGACAAAATCCAATTCGGTTTAAAAATTTAATTCGAGAAGCTGAAAATCGCTTAGATGAAATGGGGTTACGCCATGCTGAAACTGTAAATTTGCTCAAACCAGCAATGGAATTAGACAATACTGATTTTTGGGAAATTCAGAATCAAGGATTGGTAATTTTTAGTTCCCCCAATCTATTTCGTTACTATTGTCTACCAATTTCTTGTCCCCAATTAGTGGTTGTGGGCAAAAATTTCCACATTAAACCCTTACTAAATTTGATTAATAATGATGGAAAATTCTATATTCTAGCCTTGAGTCAAAATCATGTCAAATTTTACTCAGGAACGCGCTACAAACTCGAGGAGATAGCAGTAGAAAATATGCCTCAAAATCTGGCGGAAACACTTCTAGAGGATGAATTTCAAAAAGGTGTACAGCACAGAGTCGGTACTCCTAGAAGTGTAAGTTATGCCGCTCAAAAACCGGGTTCTGTCCATGGACAGGGTAGTTCAGATCGGGAAAAACATGAGCGAGAGATTTTAAATTTTTGTTATGCTGTTGATACTGCATTACATGAAACTTTACGAGATGAAAAAGCACCTTTAATATTAGCAGGAGTAGATTATTTATTACCAATTTACCAAAAGGCTAACACCTATCCACATTTTTTAGAAACAGGTATTACTGGTAATGTAGAACTTCTCAAAACCCAAGAATTAAATCAGGCAGCTTGGGAAATTGTTGCTCCTTTATTTCAACGAGAATATGAGGATCTAATGGCTGTTTATCTGCAACTAGCTGGGGAAGAAAGTAATAAAATTGCCAATGATATCAAAACAATTGTTCCCGCTGCATATTATCAAAGAGTTGATACTTTATTTGTGCCTGAAAAAGAATATATATGGGGTAAATTTGATTTACCAACTGCTACAGTTGAGTTACATCCAGAACCAACGCCAGAGGATGAAGATATGTTAGATTTTGCCGTGATTCACACCATGTTAAATGGTGGTAGAGTATATAGTCTGGAGCCAGAAGCAATGCCTCGTGGAGTCAAAGTGGCGGCTATTTGCCGATATTAATTTTCAGCGTCAGATCCCTGACTTCTTGAAGAAGTCGGGGATATTATTAGCAGTTACTAGGAATTGAAATTACAACACAACTTTTAAAGCTTGTTCAATAATATCTACATATTCCTCTACGTTATACATCCGGTAAGCTTTTTTGTCAATTTGATTTTTAATTTCTATTTGCCTAAGTAAAACTGTTTCTAAATCTGATCTACCTACTTCTTGCTGAACTCTTTGTTCAATAATTTCTAAAGTACGAAGATTACTAAATCTATCTTCGTCATATTTATTAACTTTTAAAACATCAAAAGTAATATTAACTAAGTTTCCTATTTCCCGCGATAATTTTTGTTTACGACGGAAAGATGAATCAAATTCAGTTAAATAAATCAATCTTGCTAATATATATCTCCGTAAATAGGGGTTACGAATATTCACATTAGCTATTTCTATCCATTTTCGATCACCTTCTTTCCAATCTTCATCATCAGTTACCTCTCCCCAAATAATATATCCATTTGCAGTGGGTTCAATTTTCAATTCCAGTAAATGTCCTTCTTCATTAGCATGAGAACTTTCCCATTCAATATCAACAGCATAATCACTAGATAATTTATGATATTCAGTTAATAATACTTCTTTACTAGGAATTTTTGCAGCTTTAGATTCATAAATTGTGATAATTTGATAGCGACTTTGCCAAATTTCATGCGCTTCACGACTTAATTTAAGTAACTCTTGATAGTCATCATGATTTTCTTCATTCAACTGAGGAATTGGTAAATCACCAACTTGATTTTCAAAATATTCAAACATTCCTTTACCTGTGAGTTTTCCAATTCCACCTAATGCACGATAGCGGAATTCTAAAACTTGAGAATTGAGTAAAGCACAGATATAGTAAAGGATATTAACATCAATATTTCCACATTTTATATAAGCAGCTACATCACTTTTAAACCCGCAAATTCCCTGTTCATCAACAAAAAACTTATTAGAACTTGCACGACGAGGAAATAAAATTTTTGCATCTCTCATACCATGACGTGGCCGATGCAAATGAAACCATTTATAACTACTGGTTTTATTTCTATAAACATCTCTACTTTCTAATTCTAACTTATTTTTTTGTAAATATGTTTTTATAGCTTTAGGTAATTCTTCCCATTCAGTTTGATGAGTATAATACAAAATTTGAGTTTCTGGAGGTTCACAACCATAGGAATTAATAGAAGAAATAGATACTCTTTGTAAGTAGTAATTCTCTGGAAATTTTGTATTAAATTGTCCTTCAAAAATAGAATCACGTCCTGTAGTAATACCTTCTGTATAACGTACCCAATCTATTTCTCTTAACTTGATACCAGATTCATCAATTGTATTAAAAATATCATTATATGGAGATATTTGCCAACGATTATCATCTAATTCAGATTGTGTGATATTTACCTGAGTTACACCTTGGGTTAAATGTAAAGAACAATCATCACTCATAAAAGTATTTTTGACAATATCAAGATCCAGGACATAAAAGGTAGTAAAAGTATCTTCTGGTTGAGGTTTTTTTCTTTGAAATTCAATAATACAAGTAGCAATTCCCGCTTTAAAGACTTGATGACCTAAGAAATCAATAATATTGACTATTTTCGTATTTTTACAGATAAATTCTCGTAAACTTCTAGATTTATCACCTTGAATGAAAGCACGAGAAATAATAAAAGTTAAATAACCATCTGCTTTTAAAATTTCAAACCCTCGACGGAAGAAATAAAACAAAATATCTGTTTTATCAGTGTAAATATCAACATAAGCATATTTGAGCCATTTTAATTCTAATGCACCTCTACCAAATGTTGAATCAACATTAAAATAAGGAGGATTACCAATGATGACAGAAAAACCTTGTTCTGACTTTGGTAATCTAGGATCAAAAATATGGGAAAATTCAACTTCCCAATTAAATGGACGTTTAATAATTACCTCTTCTTTAGCTGTTTCTAAACTCATGAGTTCAGATTTAACTCTCGCTAATTCAGCAGATGTCCAATTTTCTAAAGTTTGTTCAGAATTGATATCTTCTGTGATAAATTCTCGTATTGCTTCTATTTCTGCTACTTCAGCTTCTCTGTTTTTAATTAAGTAAATTACTGAATTGATACTTTCATCACTAGCAAAAAACGCAGTTAAAACAGAATTAATTTGTTGATTAATAGTTACAATTGTATTTTCTAAATTACTAACTGCTTGATTTCTTTCTATTTCACTTTGATTAGGATCTCTAGCAATATTAGCCAAATCTGCAACTATTGTTAATTGTTGGTAAAAAGGTTCTAAATTAGCGGGACTATGAATTAAACTATCCCCAACCCGAATATTTAAAGTGAGTGCTGGTAAATGAGAATAGATAGAACCATTGCGTCTACCATATTCTCCAGGACGCGCACGTAATAATCTTGTCCATAGTGATAATTTTGCTAATAATACTGCTTGGGGATCTCGATCTACTCCATGCAGCATTTTGACTAAAATTTGTTCTTCAGGATTAATAATTGGTTGTACTGATACATGAGTAAATAAATCAAAATTATCAGGAATTTTAGCTGTTTGACAAGCTTGGTTATAACGTTTTATTTCTGTTAACAAATAATCAAATGCACCTAATAAGAATGAACCTGAACCACAAGCAGGATCAAGAACTGTAATTTCTAAAACTGATGCTGCTACTAAATAAGCTTGTTGTAATTCACCAATTTCTAGGAATTGAATGGCTTGATCAATTTTAGGTTGTACTAAGGGCTGTAAAGTTTGATAAACAATTTGACGAACTATATAGTTAGGAGTATAAAAAATACCTTCTTTTTTGCGAGTTTTTTGATTTTCTAAAATTTGCACAACATCGCTAACGAGAGTTAATTGATGGGCTAAAAATTGTTCATAAGCAGTACCTAATATATCCTGGGTTAAGGTGGTAAAATCATAGTTATAAATTGAACGATAATTAGCTAATGTTCCGGTAATTGTATAAAGTATGCCTTCCTGTGGTACTGCATTAATGACAATAATTGATTCTAAATATTCAACATCAATTGTTAATTCATCAATCCAAGAAGGTTGAAATAGCTCAGTATTATAGTCTAACCATGTACTACGAAATGCTTGTCTAAGTTGGTCAATAAATGGCAAATTTGGAAAAGTTTGTTGCCAGTTATAATAAACTCTACCCAGATAATTAAAGGGCATTTCTCGGCTAAATGTCTCTAAAAGTCTAATTAATAGAAAACGATTTAAAATGATTTGCGCTGCTTCACGAATTTTCTCTAAACTTAAATTAGGTTGGGATTTTTTAATGCCATTAGCAATAATTACGCGCCAAATTTTTAAATCTGCTAGAAATTTTGTTCCTAATTCTTCTCTAGTTTTTTCACTATAAAATGCTTCTAAACGGTTACTAGATAAATTTTCACGACTTAAACAAGTATATACTCTATTTACTAGTTCAGGATCATTTTTTAGCTGCTCAAGTGTAAATGACCAAAAGGGTTTTCTATCTTGTAATCTTAAAATGTGCCATTCCCGAAAATTAGATAAAATAATCCACAGTACAGGTTCTTGTGTACCAATATCTAAACTATAGTTTCTCAGGTAATCTAAAACTTGTTGTGTATTGGTTTCCCAGATATTTTTGTCCCATAAACTTTTAGCTTCAAACATCAATTTTGGATGTTTTCCTACTTCATTACGTAATAAATAATCTACCCATGTAGTAGTGCCAATTAAGCTGCGAATTGATCCTTCAAGTGTCCGATATTCTGTTGTATAACCTAGTGCATCCAGAAAAGGGACAATCAGACTATCTTTTGTATTTTCTTCTGGTTTACCAGTCCGAGATGAAGCCAGCATAGTTTGTGCTGTCGTTATTAAATTAGTCAGATGTTGTTGAAATTTTGGGAATGACATTTATATAAAAATCAATGAACTATGGGGATTGCTATATTATCTATAATAGTTGTTTTTTATGTTATTGATGATAGAATTAAAGAAAATTTACAAATTTCCTAGTTGCTTGCGTGCTGCGGCTAAAATTAATCTTTGTTCAGCACGAGCGATCGCTTGATAAGTCCTTTCCACTGCTTCCGGTTCTACAGAAATAGAACTAATCCCCCATTCTATTAATTTATCAATCATTTCTGGATAAAGCACCGGAGCTTGACCACAGATAGAACAGGAAATACCCCCAGCTTGAGACATTTTAATTAATTGAGATATTGCACCCATCACTGCTGGATGACTTTCATCAAGATATTTCGAGCCTATTCCTGGTTTTCCCTGTTCTCGATCTATTCCTAACAATAATTGTGTTAAATCATTTGTGCCAATGGAAATACCCATCACACCAGCTTTAATATATTCAGGTAATAGAAATAATACACTAGGAACTTCTGCCATCATCCATAATTGAAACTGGGATATTTGCATTAACCCAGCTTGTTCAACCTTGTGACGACAAAATACAAATTCTTCAACACTGCGGACAAAAGGTAATAGCAAATTAATATTTCTATAGCCAGATGCTTGAACTATCGCTAAAGCTTGTAATTCTAATTCAAAAACCGCCGGATTTTGTATATAGCTGAAAATACCGCGATCGCTGATAATTGATGACTTTGATAATGGGGTATCTGTACTCAATGATGGCAAATCATGAGGTAGCCAATCTAAAGACCGATAAAAAATCGGTCTGGGTGAAAAAGCACGGGCAAACTGCATAATTTGCTTAGATAATAACTCTAATAATTCCGCTTCTCTTCCGGCTTTCAACCATTCTTGAGGATGTTTTTTCTCCAGAATATTTAACATCATTAATTCTGAACGCAATAATCCCACCCCATCCACAGGTAAACCTTTTACTTGTTTAATTAATCGTTCTTGACTCAGATTTATGAGTAACTTAGTCGCAATTATGGGTAAATTGATTGGCTGATAATTGACAATTTTTTCCTCTTTAATTAATCCTTCTATCTCCTCACTAGGAAAATTTTCTTCATCACCTGTGAGCCGATATACTTCTCCCTTATCACCATCTATTAATAATTTTTCACCTGCTTGTAAAATAGTTGTTGCACCAGTGGCACTCACCACCGCAGGAATACCCAACTCTCTGGCTAAAATCGCTCCATGACTAGTTAATCCCCCTTGTTCTGTAATAATCCCCGCAACGCCTTGTAGCAAGGGTAAACAATCAGGAGTAATCATTGGGGCGATGAGAATTACGCCTGTAGGAACTTGGATTGCTGTTTGTGATGAATTAAAAATATGGGCATTAGCAATAATTCTCCCTCTGGCTGCCCCAACGCCTTGAATAAATTGCACACTCTTATTTACAGATTGGGGAACAGTGACTTCTGTAATATAGAGTTTTGTGGCTAAAGATTCTTTGGCAACTGTCCATTTCATAGTTAAAGTTGCACCTAATTCACTGACTATTTGATTGCCTACAGTAATTAATTCTTGCAAAAATTCCTCTGGCAAAGCATATTCTTGTTGTTGAGATTCTTCCAGAACATACGCTAGTAAGAAATCAGTATCTAATGTTGGTTGCAGTTGTTCATCTGTAAAAGCATTACCATGATTAAGACGATACGCCAACATTTTATTACCCAATTGTCGTTCTATGACTGCGCCGGTTTTTGGTTCTATGTAGTAAACATCTGGTAATACTTCACCGTTGGTAATTGCTAGTCCTAAACCCCAAGTAGCTTCAATATCCCATGCCGATGATTTAGTATTGATTACACCAGAAGCGATCGCATTGTCAACTGGTTGCACTAACACCCCTAAATTAATGCTAGGCAAACTAATCCCCGCACTGTGCCAATATAGTAAACTTCTCGCCCGGAATAACTGACTCCAAAGCAGCTTTAAAGCTTCACCTATTTCCTCTTCTTCACAAGGACAAAATACTGGTTCTAATAACCCAGATACATTTTTCATTTCTTGGTTATTTGATATTGCCAAACTGGGACGCAAAATTAAACTGCTTCTTTGCCATTGTCTGGCTGCTTGAAAAATTGTCCTCACCCAATGAGGTGGCACAGTCGCTGAGATAATTTCCTGACGTAAGCGCCCGGCTACCTGTTGCAGTTGTCGCCAATTATGTACATCTAAATGTAGAGAAGAATAGGGTAAATCAGCAATTAACGACTCTGAACTATTGAGAGTTTCTAGGAATTGCCGTAAAACATCCGCTTCTACCACAAAACCAGGCAGAACAGGATAGCCCTGCTGTTTAATCTTACTTAAATAAAACGCCTGAACGCCAACCTTGGGGCGGTCTTGTAGTTTAATTTGGTCAAGCCAATAGAGTTTATCCACTCAATTTATTAAATAATATTTATTACATACTTTTTGTTACTATATTACCAATTAGTATGGACAATACACCCATATTTTATGACTAATTTCACAAATTTCCCTATCAAACTATTTACCACCAACAGAACTTGATTAACCCTTACTATATTGCCAGTAGTGACTGGCTAAACATCGGTTTTCGTCTGTGTTTCGCCTTGTTTATTGGGGCTATAATTGGCTTAGAACGACAACTAAAAAATAAACCGGCTGGTTTAAGAACCCATATGTTAGTCAGTTTAGGTTCATCTGTGTTTACTCTGATTGCTATCCAAACAGGTGGAACACAACTTAGTGCTGATGCTATTAGTCGTGTAGTTCAAGGTATCGCTGCTGGAGTGGGGTTTTTAGGCGCTGGGGAGATTTTGCGTCAATCTTCCCAATCATCAAAATCTCCAGAAGTTCACGGATTAACTTCTGCTGCTGCAATTTGGGTATCCGCTGCTTTGGGAATTGCGGCTGGGTGTGGTTTATGGCAATTAGGATTAATGGGCGCTGTTCTAACTGTAATCATTCTACACATTTTTAAAAGACTAGAAAAATTTAATTAAGTAGGTGAACAGAAAAATTTATATGACATTAATTGCCTTTTTCACCCAGATTAGGACGGCTGATAATTAACAATTGTACCCCACCATCAGCTGTATTAATAGCCAATACAGGAGATTAACGCTATGTTTTATGGAAAAGGTTAATGGGGTTTTTATTAGATACCCATGTTTTATTGTGGTGGTTAGCAAATGACCCAAAGTTGTCGGCAGATGTGCGAGAAATTATTAGAAATCCAGTCAATGATAGTTTTGTTAGCGCAGCAACAATATGGGAAATAGCGATTAAAACTTCGTTAGGAAAGTTGAAGCAACCCGATGATTTGTTGGCGGTGCTTCGGGATAATCGGTTTGAAGTTTTGGATATTTCGGCAGAGCATTGTTTGAATGTGGGTAGTTTGCCTTGGCATCATAAAGACCCGTTTCATAGGATGTTAATTTCTCAAGCTTTGGTGGAAGGTTTAACAATAATTACGGTAAGTAGAGTAACGTAAATAATTAAAGGTTTGTAGTAAGGTCTTTAGACCTGAAAGTAGGGCTAAAGCCCTAACTACGAGCCAATTTCAGAATCTGTTAACTTACTTAACATAGTTCTATTTATTTTTGTCTACCTACTT
>NZ_JAQMSE010000109.1:0-17918 GCF_028330045.1 Aphanizomenon sp. CS-733/32 | reverse complement strand
TACTACACAAACAAAGTCCACCTGCGTGGACTAACGAAAAATCAAGGCTTTTGAACCCACGAAGGTGGGTTTCGTCTGTGTAGCTGCGACTTCTAGTCGCCCTTGCAAGTAATAAATTAGACTTTTCAAACACCCTCTTAATAGTTCCTCGTTCCCAGCTAGAAGCTGAGAATGCAATCAAGAAGGCTCCGACTTCTGATAATCTAGAGAGAGGCAGAGCCTCATAAACCGTATTCCCTGTCAGAGACAGGGAACAAGGAATTAAGAAACTTCTGCTTTTTCCTTACCCGCATTCAAAGCCACAACATCTTGTAACCTCGAAAGCACAAAAGATTTCTCCAAATAAGAAAACAAACCACCAGCCTTTGGACCCTTTTCTTTGTTCAAGAAAGATAGATACAAAGCCTTAAAAGCAATTGGTTGTTGAATCCCTAACTCCTTAGTAGTCGAGAAAATGATAGTTTGCAATGCCTCGGCTTCCCAATTAGGAATATTTTGCAAATTCTCCATCAACTTTTGCAAATAAGCAACCTGTTCAGAGTTCAAATCATTAGCTTTATCAGGAACTTGTTCCAAATACAGAACTAACTTTTCTTCCTCATCTGCATAATCTTGTAACCACAATTGTGCAGCAGCAATTCTTTGATTAATAATTTCCTGATCATACTCAGTTAAAGGCTGTGGACTACGTTGGACAACCTCATCCTGAATATTTAAACGCGGAACTTGCAACAAAGAAATCAACGTACTAAAATCAAAAGGTTGGAAAGTTTTAACTTCATCCCCTAACTGCGCGTAAAATAACGGCATTAATTCCTCCGTTAATTCAGGAGAATTAGAATACTTATTAATTAAAGTATCGTAATCTCTAAATAAACGAGTAGTAGTTTCATAATTTGGTGCAAAATTAATTACAGTTCTTGGCTGAGTTCGCAACATTAAAAAGCGCAGTAATTCCGGTGGAAGTAAAGCCGCAATTTCTTCAGCACTCGAACCCACACCCTTAGAAGAACTCATCTTTGTCCCATTCACCAGAATAAATTCATAGGGAGAATGAAAAGGAGGTTGCTTTTGTAGAACCTTACGGCTAATCGCATTAGCAACATCACGAGAACCACCTTTTTGAGAATGATCCTTCCCAGCCATTTCAATAGTTACACCCAACACATCCCACTTAGCCACCCATTCAACTTTCCAAGGTAATTTACCATTACCATTAAAAGGAGAAACCCAGCCAGAATGTCCACAACCTTTTACATAATTAGTTGCATCAGGTTTGCAGGTGTAAAATACTTCTGAACCGTTATAATCTGTCGTGACAGTTGTGGCAATCTTACCGCACTTTTCACAAACAACTTGAAAAGGATACCAGTTATTTGGACGGTCAGCTTTGCTTACTTCCTTATAAGCTTCTCTCACCAAATGGGCATTTTTTAAGAAAGTGTCAATATAGGAATTAAGTTTTCCAGAACGATATAAATCGCGGAGAAAATAAGTTTCTGGTTTAATTCCTAAATACTCGAAAACTTCAAAAAATTCCCCAATGAAATATTTAGCATAATCACTAGCATCATCACCAGGAGAAGGCACATTACACAGGGGAAAGCCCAAATAAGGAGAAAACTTTTCCTGATCTAAGTATTTTGGAACTGTATCCAGTGCGTCATAGTCATCCACACCATACAAGAACTTGACAGGTTTACCTGCGTGTTTCAATGCCCGGTAAATCACATCATGGATAACCACACCCCGCAAAGACCCAACGTGTACCCGTCCTGATGGAGTCTTAGAATCATTAACTACCTGGTAGCCTACTGCATCAGCAGCGATTTTATCAGCCCAAAACATTTGCTATTTATCTTTTCACAATCTACCCATTTTAACTTTTGTCATAGAGAATAATCTCATTGTTGACTAAGTTCAATAATATTTCTATCTGGATCTTTAATAACTCCACTTTTGACATTGTTCTGGGGTACTAAGTTGTGGTAGAGTCCAACGCAAGCGTTGTTTGGCAAAACGATATCAGTACAATTGCCAAGGTCACGTGAGTTCGGAGTTAGGAGTTCGGAGACGCTACGCGAACGGAGTTATGATTTCTTCAAGGAGATCATAAGGGCTTGAGACTCCTACGTGGGGTGAGTTTTCCACAAATTATCGTTATGTCGAACTCACCTAATGTCAGTAACCCAGCCCTAAAGGGACTGGGCTTGCAAGAGTAATCAAGTAATTCGTACTGACCAGACCACCCTGAGTTTACTCTCATGGTAGCCATTATTTGAGTCACGACACCCATGCGTTCGCGCCAGCGTGCCCTCAGGCATAGCCTCCACAGGGGTTAAAACTGCTCGTGTCGTTTCCCACTTACCGGGTATTCTTATGAATTCCCGATTACCCATTTTTACAAAATGTTGAGAAGATATACCAAAGTGAAGAGAATGATCCAAATAATATCCACAAAGTGCCAGTAAATTTCCGCCATTTCGATGCCTGTATGTTTAGTAGCAGAATAATGACCACGACGGAAAGAACGCCATAATACACCCAAAATTAATAACAATCCAATAAAGACGTGCAAACCGTGAAAGCCTGTCATTAAATAAAAGCAATTAGAGAAAACATTGGTAGTGAATCCATAACCTAGATTCATGTATTCATAAACCTGACCAGCTAGGAATACAGCCCCCATAATTGCGGTGATAAAATACCAAAACCGCATCCAACCCACACTATTTCTTTTAATGGCCATATCACCAAAGTGAATGACAAAACTACTAGAAACGAGGATGATCGTGTTAATGGCTGGGATAAATAATTCTACTTCTGTTCCTGCTGGTGGCCAAACTGCTGTAGTCCCTTTAAAAAACAAATAGGTGGCAAAAAATCCACCAAACATTAATGATTCAGAAGCGAGAAATGTGATTAAACCCCACACTCGTAAATCTGGATGTTCTTCATGTCCATCGCTATGATGTTCAATTGGTGTAATTGCAGTCATATTATTATTCCTACTGAATGATGAATAGATGTAGGTTGGGTTGATGTCAAGAAACCCAACTTTTTGGAGGTTCGTTGGGTTGCGCGATTCCTACGAAGTGCTTCGCTATCGCTTAACCCAACCTACAATTTCTCTCTGCGACTCTGCGTGAGAAAAAAATGTAATTCATTTACCCAAAAATCACTTTATTAACCTTGATCATGTCCATAATCATAGGGTCCATGAGTAACAACGGGTAGAACTTCCCAGTTTTCAATGATGGGTGGGGAAGAGGTTGTCCATTCTAAAGTTAAACTTTCCCAGGGGTTATCACCTGCGAGTTCGCCGTTTTTCCAACTGAAAATGGCGTTTAAGGCGAAAGGAATAACAGAAATACCTAAAAGGATTGCGCCAATGGTACACAACTGGTTTAAGCTGGTAAATTGGGGGTCATACATGGCAACTCGGCGAGGCATTCCTTGTAACCCTAGTTTGTGCATGGGGAGGAATGTGAGGTTTGTACCAATAAAGGTGAGGATAAAATGAACTCTTCCCCAGGTTTCGTTCATCATTCTGCCGGTGATTTTGGGGAACCAGTGATAGATACCTGCGTAAATACCGAAAACTGAACCACCAAATAAAACGTAGTGGAAATGACCGACTACATAATAAGTGTCGTGAACGTGAACGTCAAAGGGGGCTGTTCCCATAGTTACGCCGCTTAAACCGCCCATGACGAACATGGAAAGTAAACCAATAGCGAATAACATGGCGCTGCTGAAACGGATTTTTCCTCCCCAGAGAGTTGCTACCCAACCGAAGATTTTCACACCTGTGGGAACTGCAACTATGAGTGTGGAAATGGTGAAGAACATCCGCATCCAACCGGGTGTGCCACTGGTGAACATATGGTGAACCCAGACGAATAAACCGACGACGCAAATGGCCACTGTGGAAAAGGCGATCGCTTTATAACCAAATATCGGTTTGCGGGCGTGAGTGGGAATAATTTCGGACATAATCCCGAAAATCGGCAGAATCATTAAATAAACCGCCGGATGGGAATAAAACCAAAATAAATGTTGGTAAATAACGACATTGCCACCTGCATCTGGTTTGAAGAAGGATGTGCCGAAGTTAATATCAAATAACAGCAAAACTAAACCAGCTGCTAATACGGGAGTAGAGAAAAGGGCAAGGATAGAAGTTGCTAAAATTGCCCAACAAAATAGGGGAACTTGATCCCATTTCATACTAGGAACTTTCATCATCAAAATGGTGATGACAAAGTTAATTGAACCTAGAATTGAAGAAGTTCCCACTAAAACAATGGCCAAAATCCATAAACTTTGGGCGTTGTTGGCGGTAACTAGGCTTAATGGTGGGTACGCCGTCCAGCCCGATTGCGAACCACCAAAGGCGAAACTTAGTAATAGCAAGAATCCAGCGACTGGATTTAACCAAAAGGCGATCGCATTTAATTTAGGGAAAGCCATATCTCTAGCACCCATCATCAAGGGAACTAGATAGTTACCAAATCCGCCAATTGCACTGGGAACAATCCACAGAAAAATCATGATTGTGCCATGATTTGTCATGAAGGCATTGTACAGATTTGGATCAAGAAAGTCCGAGTCCGGTGTGGCTAATTCAGCGCGAAGGGCGATCGCCATCAACCCACCAATAAGATAAAAAACAAACGCTGTCACTAAGTATTGAATCCCAATTACTTTGTGATCAGTATTAAACGTGAAATAATCTCCAAATTTCCAAGCGGTAGGATGAGAACTATGGGTAATCAACTGGGTTGGTGATCCACTTTCATAGGGTGGAGGATTAACTGGAAAATTTACTTGTGTCATATTGTTGTGAGTTGTCCTTTGTCAGTTATTAGCTAATCATGATTAATCACAGAATTTTAGATTTTCAACTTCATGAGAATGATTCAATATCCACCAAATTAGACAAGAATCAATCTCCAATCCCAAATCTAAAATTGATGGGCTAATGACTCAATAACTACTGGAGTTACATCTAAATTTTGAGTGTAGGGAGCCAGAAATTTCGATGGAGATAAATTATCCAAATTTGTAGCCACCGCATCATTCAGATCTTCACTTTCAGCAATCTGGTTTTCACGCATCCAAGCATCAAAATCTTCCTGTTCATGGACAATTACTTGCGATCGCATTGAACCGTGATAACCACCACATAATTCTGCACAAACTACTGGATAAGTACCGGGTTTTGTAGCTGTAAATCGTAATTGAGTAGGAACACCAGGAATAGCATCTTGTTTCAGCCGAAATTGCGGAACCCAAAAAGAGTGAATCACATCATCTGCGGATAAATTCAATTGCACATCAGCACCAACAGGAACGTGCAATTCTCCCGTGGCAATACCACTGACAGGATAATTAAATAACCACGCAAACTGTATACCTTTAACATCTACAACTAAATCAGCCGGCTTATTTTTAGTTTGCGGATTTTCACCAATCCCAATATTAGCAGTTTGACTAACATTCATCGCCCCTGCTGACATTTGATGAGGATGACTACCCACACCAAAACCACCCATTTGGTTATAAATATCAACACTGTAAATACCTAAAGCAATCACAATTACCGTAGGAATTGCCGTCCAGAAAATTTCTAAACTCAAATTACCTTCTACCGAACTACCATCAGTATTATCTCCTTTACGTCGTCTATAAATAACTAGAAAAAGCAGAATCGTTCCTTCAACAACCAAAAAAAGAGCAACCGCAATTGTCAACATAATATTGAAAAAACCATCCACCAAAGGAGCTTGTTGCGATGCTGCTTCTGGTAATAAATGATGATTTTGACCAACCCAGATACTGATAGGGGCAATGATCATCCCAGCTAACAGTGTCCACAGCGAAACAGGAACTTTTTGCATGAATGCTACCTGCTTTGTAAATAGTAGTAAAACAATAGTCAGTGAAGATAGACTTTGTTTATGTAGTCACAAAAATATCTTCTGAGGAGAAGATGACCTTTTTAATTTTTATAGCAACCGTCAGGCTAGTTAGGACTTCGACTAATAATCAAACTCTGTCTGAAACAGGGTTTTACTTATGACTCCTGACTCCTGACTCCTGCTATACTATTACTGTTCTAACTTGTAACTAATCAAAAATTGGTAAACTTCCATATTTTTTTCATATTGATAACCACAAAATCCCCGACTTCTTGAAGAAATCGAGGATCTGAGAAGTTGATATTTTCATAAATCAAATAGCAGCAGAAAAAATATTAGCAAGTATGTTTTTTTAGATGATAGCAGCTGACAATTTACGTTTCTGTTCACTGCAAACATTTTCACCAAGTACGGTAAAGATTGAGATTCCCCTCCAATTACCTTGCCTATAAACTTAACCAAAATAACCGATGTTTTGCAGAACATCACACCGTTGAAAATCACCAAATATGTTATTTGTCCAATGTTACATGACTATAACAATTCTTGGGACAAATCCGAGAACAAGCTTGACACCCAATACAATTTTCTGGGTGAGTAACAACCATTACTTTCCGTTCTACTTCTTCCTCATCTTCATCTTCAACAAATTCACCTTCTTCGTTTAAAGGCATTAAGCCCAAAACTTTATGACCACAAACTTTCATACATCTGCCACAACCGATACACTTGTCTTTGTCTATTTCTTGGGCAAATTTAGGAGTCCAATCAGTACCTCCAAAGGTCAATCCTGTTAATGTCGCCATCAATAAAACCTCAGCAATTTTAGCTAGATATTAGTTAATCCTTTAATCTTCATACTAGCTTGAGATTTCATTTTTTCAATAACAAAAATTAACTTTTTTATCAAATTTTGATGACTTGCTAAATAATATTATTTATTTTTGCTTATTGGCAAATATTAAATGATATTACTTATTGATAAATTTGGGTTGTGTCCTTGGATAAAAAGCCGATTAATCAAAGGTTGCAGAATTGTGTTTAAAGTTATTTTCTCAATAAATATAAATTTATGAGTCTAAAAACACCTCATTCAATAAGAATAATAATCAATTATCAACCATAATTATCAGCTTTATTAACTGCTTATTTGCGAATATTTTCTAATTAGATCAAAATACTTCACCAACAGTATTAGTAAATACAAACTTAAAGAAATCATTTCCTCTATTTTTGAACCATTTTGTTTTCTATTTCCTATTCCTTCTTCCCTGCTGTCAGATGTTCTTCAAAAACATTTAACATATTTTATATAGACCAAAATAAACATTATGACAGTAAATATCCAGGTAAATATTAAGAAATCCTGCCAAGCTCATACTGAACAATCTTATTGAAATCTTTATGAAAAGTATAGTTAATGAAGAAGCAATGAAGCCTAACTTTGCGAAACGGCTTCAATAACCCCTATGAGTAATTAATGAGACGAGCAAACAATGTTCTCATGATAGAGGTAATTTGGTAGCGAGTTATGAATCACTCATGACACACACATTAAGGGGAGACTTGAGCCAAACATCTCAACGATTAAAGTAGGAACACTTCCTATGCCGCATATAATTCCTAACAACAGTTGCGTGGGATGTGACAACTGCCGACCCCTATGTCCTACCGGTGCAATTAAAATCGAAGATGATGAATATTGGGTTGATCCTACCCTTTGCAATAATTGTGATGGCTATTATTTACAACCACAATGTGTAATTGCCTGTCCCACAAATGCGCCTATCCCTGTACACGCCAAAAAAGGAAGATGTAAAATTGAACCACGAGATGCTACCAGTCCCGATTTATTTTCTAATGGTAAAAACAACCCCTTTGCTTCAGCCATAGTTATCTGGGAAGCTTGCAATTTACTAGCACAACGAACATCTTTGCAATGGGAAAAAGACGAGGAAGGTAACTTACATTACAGTCGCTCAGTTAATCAAGGACGAGGGACAATTTCCTTCCATCTTCAAGACCTATTTCCAATTAACAACCGTGCTAATAATTCCCAAGCAATTGATTATTTAGACATCCGGGCTGCTTGTATTCATCTTATTTTCGCCGCTCAAATTACAGCCTTAGATCAACCTTGGGAAGAAGAATTTACCATTGATGAACGACAAATTGAACAGTATTTGGGCTTAGAAAAACGTAAAGACCTCAGCAAAAGTGCCAAACTCGGTTTAATTAAAAACATCGTCTCTCAAACTTGTTCTCTCATGGTTTCCATTGACTGGCCACAACAAGGTAGAGTTCCCAGTTTTTCCATTAAAGATAGTTATCTATGGAATTTGACAGATACCCAACACCATTTTCAAGAAGATGATCAAGGTTGTAAATATTTAGTGGGACTGACATTTACAATCAAAGCTGGAATTTGGACTAAACATTTCTTCAACAGACAAGGATGCAAAGAACGAACCACATTTTATCAATATGGCAGTCTTCCCAAAACCCTACTTACCACAGTTATGAGTCTGTGGCAACAACACGAAGGTGCTGTGAGACTGATGCTCTGGTTATTATTTAAAACAAAAATGGGTAGAGAACAACGTATCACTATTCCTACCTTGCTGCGCGTTGCTTATGGTGAGGAAAAAGTGACCCAAGCTTCCAGACACAGGGAAGAACGGAAACGCCTACTTAAAGCCTATGAAAATGATTTAGAAGTTCTCAATCATTATGGAATCAAACCATTATTTGATCCTGTTACCTATCCCCCAGAAATTCAGCCTTTGTGGGCAAAATTAGTGGATATACCGGAAGATCCAGAGGAAGCGTTAGAATTTTGGATTAATGATGGTAGTGGTGAAAATCGTCTTACAGACAGCGGACCTCGTGGTAAGTGGAATTTACTTCTGAATGCACGGATTTTATCGTTTGAACTCCCGACCGATTGGGAAAATCGTTCAGAATCAGATAAAAAACAACGTCGTCCCACTAAAGCCAAAAGCAATCATCAACAAACAGGTAATTTGCTAGGAGAAGAGGTGATAGAAGGACGTAAAAAAATGAACCTCTCCCAAAGGGAACTAGCCAAGTTGATGGAAAAAAGCCAAAGCTGGATTCGTGATGTGGAAAAAGGGCGCTTAAAAGCTAAACTAGACGATCAAATGCTCTTGAGACAATTGCTAGATATTTCATAAAGTACAGCAGGAGTCAGGAGGAAAATTCTCTTGGCTTTTGATGTAAATTTTTTACCTCACTTGCTTGTTATCTGGTATATCTTTTAAAGAAAACACTCTTAGTAGCGATCGCCTCATTAAATTACACAAAATCATACAATTTTCTGCGAAAAATTACATAAATATTATCAAAAACGAAAAAACTTTTGGAGTTTTGTCTAGAACCCCTTGACAATCAATACTTGTCGGTTAAGGAAATGTAGGTTGGGTTGGGGAACGAAACCCAACACCCAACATAACTGTTCACACTTCCCTCTATCTTTAAGGAGATATCAAGGGTTTCAATAATTTTAGAGGGGGGAGTGAATAACTACAACCTAACATTATCAAGGATTTTGTTGGGTTTTGCGATCGCTCAACCCAACCTACCATATAATGACTTTTCAGGCTTAACCGAGCAGTATTGGATTTACATCGGATTATTGAGCCGTTACATCCAAATTTTGATTTTTGGTGTTAAATAGTGAGTGTTAACGAAATTTGTGAACTGGAGATGATATCTAAATAGCTGTCAATCTTAATTTATTGAGGAGTGAACATGAGTAATATTATTTTTCGTAAAACTTGTTTAGCCTTACCAAGTCTTGCAGCTTTGGTAGTTTTAGGTAACGGACTTTCCGTAAATGCTCAGACAGTCGAAGCAGAAACAATTGTCATCCCCTCCAACCAAACATCAATATCCACCGTTGCTACAGAAGAAATAGCCAGTCGGACAATCACACCCGTACCAGGAACTGTAGAAACTTCATCAGTTATGCTCAATTCTGGTTCTACACAAGTTACCGAAAAAACAGAACCATCCAATCAAATAGCACAAAGTCCAATTGGTATAGGTAGAGCCACTCGTGGTGGTAGTAGCTATATCGGTGTTGGTCTCAACGTTGGTGCATCTGGTAGCTTTTCAGCTTTGAGTGATGGTAATTTCACTGTTATCGGTAAAATTGGTCTGACCAAAACCTTATCAGTTAGACCATCAGTAATACTAGGAACAGATACAACATTTCTTGCTCCTATTACTTACGACTTTGCTTTTAAATCACCAGATCCATTTACAGAACCTTTACCCATAGCCCCTTACGTTGGCTTAGGTGCAGCCATTAAAACAGGTGATCAATCTAATACTGAAGCTGCTTTGCTAGTCACTGGTGGGATAGACGTACCTCTCAATAGCAGATTAACCGCCACAGCCGCTGTAAATGCTGGATTTTTTAATAAAACTGATGTGGGAATTTTATTAGGAGTCGGTTATAACTTTACTGGTTTTTAGAAGCGAGTAGGGGCGCAGGGCCTGCGCCCTTTCTCAGGAGTCAGGAGTCAGGAGTCCAGAAAGAAGAAAGAATAGGGAAATTTCTCCCCCTGCCCCTACTTAGGACTAACCTTATCAATCACCTTGATTTTGCCATCATCGCCCACAGTCCAGACATCATAAGTACCAATGACATCACCATTAGCGTCAACATCTACATCACCGCTTGCGCCTTGGTAATTAATTTGTTTGCCTGCTTTAAGTAGCTTCAATCCTTCACAAACATCACTAACTGGTGTACCACTACCAGCAGAAACTTCCCGAATTTTACTAGAAATACCAACCCCTGTATTGTCCTTAGCGGCTTGGGCTGCTAATACCAACAATGCCGCAGCATCCCAAGCTTGAGGTGCGTATTCTCCGGGAGAACCGCCCTTTTTCTCTTGCCAAAGTTTATTAAAGTTTTCTAAACCTTTACCACTAGAACCGGGAACTGTACCAATTGCCCCTGATAAAATATACTTGCCATCACTACCTTTACCAACTTGGTCAGGGAAAGTAGGAGACTTTACGCCATCTGTGAGTAAAATTTGTACTCCCTTGGTGACACCTTGCTGATAAGCAGCTTTGAGAAATAAACTCCCTGTTTCCGCATATAATACGCCTAAAACCGCATCTGGTTTCCCAGCAAAGGCCGCAGTTGCTTCTGTATCAAAGGTTTGAGCTTTGGGATCATAGCGCACAGGCTTATCTTTATTAACTACTGTTCCGCCTAGTTTTTCAAAAGTTTCTACAAATGCTTTTTCAAAACCTACGCCATAGTCATTGTTAATAACTACTGTGGAAAGTCTTTTAAAACCTTTTTTCTTAGCAAGTTGGGCTAAAGCTAATGCTTGGTAGGTATCAGGGGGAGCAGTCCGCGCCCAAAAGCCTTGAAAGTCACCTTTTTTAGCTTTGTCGCTAAATACGGGACTGGTGCTACCAGGAGAAATCAGCATGACTTTATTGGGTACAGCTACGGAAACCGCCGCAGTGGAAACGCTACTGGCAAAAGAACCAACCACGCCACCGACTTTATCTAAAGTTGCTAATTTGGTCATTCCCGCAGCGCCGGCTTTAGGGTCTGTTTGGTCGTCTACTTGTACTAAAGTGACTTTTTCACCGTTAACACCTCCACAAGTGTTAACTGTGTCTACTAATAAGGGAACTGAACCAACCATTTGTTGTCCAATGGAAGCTAAGTCACCTGTTGTGGGTAATAAACTACCAATTTTCAATCCTTTGGTATCACTGGTTGTAGTGGTAGGGGTTGGGGAAGTGGTAATACTTCCAGTAGATGATGGGGGATTGGGATTTTCGCAAGCGGCTAATAAGAAACCATTAGCTATGGTAGCTATACTCAAGGCTAGGAAAACAGGAATTTTTGCCATAGAAAATAGAAAGATTAATCACACTGCTGAGATATTCACAAAGCTTAATACAGATACATCCGCATTAAGTCTTTCAATCATAAATAATTTTCGCAGGATTACACCACAGAAAACCGTCTCTAGCTAATCTTCTTGTCATTTTTCTGACCCCGGCTGCGTCTCGCGATCATATGGATTTCTAGTCCTTGCCTAACTTGTGATCATCTGGAAAAGGAAGGACAGGTAAGCGATCGCCTCGCAATGATTCTTCACTGACTTCACCCAGGCTGATTAATGCCTCCCTTGTAGCTTTTTGAGCGATAACTAGGATTAGCATAGACACTGTACCAACTTGTAAAAGACAAGACAGAGAAATTGTGAATGGAATCAAATTTAATCCAGATTCGGAAAATGACTGTTGGGTTACGGATAGCATTGTAATTCTTAGTAATTAGTACACAGGTAAAATAGGCAAAAAAGTCAATTTTCAGTTCAGGAGCGAGAATTTATCAAAGTGCAACAACGTCAGAGCCATGTTAACAACAGAAAGACCTAGGAGGAAACATCACCAAAGGTTAAAAGTATTCTTGTGCCTGATAATACCGCACAATATCACGTGAGTTCGACATAACGATAATTTGTGGAAAACTCACCCCACCTAGGAGTCTCAATCCCTTATGATCTCGTTGAAAAAATCATAACTCCTAACTCCGAACTCAGGTAATATCAGTCATCTTTTATGTTAGGACTTACAGAAGGTACTGACTCCTGACTGGGTGCAGGGCACTCCTACTCCTGACTCGGTGAATTCTTCCATAGCACCATCTTTGTCAATTTTGCAAGCTGCGAAGGTAACAAAATTATTGAAAAAAAATGGCAAAATGTGATAGTTCTATGATTCTAGTTGACAAGTACAGCCAAAATTCCCCTATACAATCTTGCTGTTAAACACTGCCCATGAAAACAGTATTACCTGATGATCGTCAAAATTCCTTAGTGCAATGGGTAAGCCAAGCAACGGGTATAAATACTTTCGGGGTAAAAGTCCGATTGCTAGGTAATGACCTACATATTCTCTGTGAAAACGCTGAATGTCCACAACGCTGGCAAACCTTGTCGGAGTTACTACAAGCACTACAGCAAACTGATGTAGATACCCTCATCAATGATGAACAACCGTCAATATACCAAGTATTAATTTATGGTCGCAAAAAAGGGGAACACCGTCCTGAATGGTGTCATCGGGTGTATTTGAATCAACTGGAACGACATTTAGAACAGGTAGAACAGGCACTATTAGCACAGACAGAAACGCCTATAATCCCCGGTGGCTCGTTGATTATCTCTAATGAAAGTTTGGCACGTCAAGGCGATGGAGATGCCATTGCTCGTTATTTAAGTGAACATCTCAGTCATTTAGGTATAGCAATACAGGTAAAAGTTAAACCCAGTCCGGCGAAAAATAACTCTCCGATTGTTGCTAATCGTCTTTGGGTATTTTGTCAGTCTAGTTATAGCCCTGATCCATCATTATTGGCAGAAACGGTAGCCCAAAAGCTGAGACATTTGCAGCTTGTTGGTTATCAAGATGCCATTATTGTTGCCCAAGTTCGAGGGGAACTTGAGCCAGATTGGCGGGTAAGAGTAGATTTGACACCGCCAGAGGTGATGTTAAAAGCATGGGCGCGGTGGGGAGATGTGCAAGCGATCGCTAGAATATTAACTGAAGAATTATTAGGCTTCAAAATAGCATTGCAAACTTCCCTCAAAGAATCTACCTTACACATCTTCTGTACCCCGGCTTTTGACCCCTTAGAAACCGCAGCCGCACCCGATAAAACAATTGTACTACAAGCCATTGTTCCCCTACTCGAAAGTATTGCTCCTCAAGCCATTATCTCAGCCGCCATATACGGACAAAAAACCACAGACAAACAACCAACTTGGATAGATTGGGTATCTTTACCAGCATCTGAGCATCCATTCCTACTTACATCTGCCCTGGAGCTTGCCCGTACAGGTGATCAACCAGCCATCATTTTTTTACTAGAGCGACTACTAAATCCCAACCTAGATTGGCGATTGAAAACCGGTGGTATCCGGGTACTACTAATTCGCAAAGAAGATTTATTACACATAATGTGTGATGCTCCCGTTTGTCCTACACGCCATCAGGTTTCTAGTAAAGTGACTCAATTTATCCGCCAACTGAAAATTTTTGGTATTACTGGTGTCCGTGTTTATGGTCGTCGTGCTGGTGATAAAGAACCCCTATGGCATCATGGAGTTGATCTAGAAGAACGTTCTCGATCAGTTCCCGAAGCAACACCAGAATTTGCTGCTACATCAGAGTATGTAAGTTCCCTAATGATAGATGAAACTAGTGAAGAAATTTTGCGTCCCGATTTAACCAATGAAAAAGTCAAAATTTTTATCAAGGAAACAGCAAAAAACTGGGTGCTAAATATCAATAAATTAATCAGAAATTTACTTTTAAACAGTCAACTATTTACACAATCTAATCAGGAAATAGACGAAAATCCTGATAATCAAGGAATTGGTAGCGGGATGATTTGGTTAGCATTAGGATTACTTCTCACCTTGCAAAGTGATTTTATGTTAGGCTACGTTGTCGCACATACTGTTAAAAATTTACCGAAAAACACCAATAATATTAGTTCTCCTTTATCCTCAAAAGCACAAGCATCTTCACTATCACCAAATAATCAGAAAACATCATTTTTAAATCAAACAGGAACAACAGAATCACTGAATAATGATTCATCCGCTTTTAATGCTTCTGGATTTATTAATGATGACAATGCTCAATCGGGAAATTTGCCAGCCGGACCATTAAAAGAAAAAGCCACTTCTACAGCTATTTTATTAGCAGCTAGATCACAAATGCCCAGTTTTAATGCTAGGCAATTAGATGAACAATTAGCTCTATATAAACAGCGGTTAGCCACAAAAAAACGTTCCCCAGATGTCTTAATTGTTGGTTCTTCTCGCGCCCTGAGAGGAGTTGATCCTGTAGCCCTTGCTAAAGCTTTAGCCTCCCAAAATCATAGCAATATTGATATATTTAACTTTGGCATTAATGGAGCAACAGCCCAAGTCGTTGATGTCCTCATCCGTCAGATTTTAGAACCCCAAGAACTACCAAAGGTAATTTTATGGGCAGATGGTTCTCGTGCCTTTAATAATGGGAGAGAAGATATTACTTTCAATACCATTGAAACCTCACCAGGATACAAACAAATATTACAGGAATCTCCAACAAAAGTCAAAACTAATCAAGGTAATAAGAACCCAGAAGATCCAACAGAGAAAGTTAGTAATAAACCTAAAACAGAAGATACTAATATCTATCAAACCACTAACGATTGGTTAAATCAGTCTGTAGCTAATTTATCTGCTAGTTATAAAAACCGTGATCAAATTAAAATTCTTCTCCAAAAACAACTTCAATATCTACCTTTTAGCTATCAACATTCCCCAGTTAAATTAAAAATCCATATCACCCATGATTCAGAAATAGACAATAATTCTTCTCTCCCAGGAGTTGATTTTGATGGATTCTTACCTTTATCTATTCGCTATAATCCCACCACCTACTATCAACAACATCCCAAAGTTTCCGGAGATTACGATAATGATTATAAATCTTTCCAATTAGTAGGTAAACAAGATCAGGCATTCCATTCCATGCTAGAGTTTACAAAAAATAATAATATCTCTCTCATCTTTGTGAATATGCCTCTGACTTCAGATTATTTAGATCCTGTACGCACCAAATATGAGCAACAGTTTCAAGAGTATTTATTAACCTTTACTAACTATCCTCAGTTTATCTATCGTGATTTAAGTCAGCTATGGCCAACAGCAAATGATTACTTTTCAGATCCCAGTCATCTCAATCGTTATGGTGCTTATGAAGTATCCAAGAAACTAGCTATAGATCCAATGATTAGCTGGCCAACAAAATGATTAAATAAGGAATGGGGAATGGATGATAAAATATTCTTTATCCTCACTCCTAACTTCATGACAAATTCAAAATTATCAATTAATCAACAATGAAATTTATATCAATTTTTTATGGGCTATTTCTATTGAGTGTTTTAGGCATCTACTGGACTGTTAATCTAGCAAATATCAGATTATGGATACTGTTAATAGCCAGTCTTGTATTTTACGCATCTTTGCATATTCAATATTTACCATTACTTTTAACACTAACTTTTATCAACTTCCGTCTGGGTTTAGAGATTGGTAGTAATACTTCACCAGGAAAGCATTCTCAAAACTCGAATTTATCTAATGAAGAATGGCAATTTGCTCAAGCTGACTGGAATCAGCGCCGTCTTAAAATATTGTGGATTGGCATAGGTTTTAATGTTTTTATTCTTTTAGGTTTTAAATACATCAATCATTTTCTAAATTTAGCTTTTAATCAGTCAACAAGTTCACCAGAATCATTAATTAAGTTGATTGCACCTCTAGGAATTTCTTTCTTTACCTTTGAATGTATTGCTTATTTAATAGATATTTATCGTGGTACTCCTGCTGCTACTAAATTTATCCAGTTTGCCACATATAAATTATTTTTTGCTAAACTAATTTCTGGACCAATTACTCGTTACCATAATTTAGCAATTCAATTTGATACTCTCAGATTTCCCAGCATTGATAGAGTTGCTGAAGGAATGTGGTTAATTGCTAGAGGTGCAGTTAAAAAAGGTATCCTTGCTGATAATTTGGGTATATTTGTAGATTTATGTTTTGGTAACTTACAAAGGGCAGGTAGTACAGATTTGTGGTTAGCTACCTTTGCTTATGGCTTACAGTTATATTTAGATTTCAATGGTTATGTTGATATTGCTCGTGGTAGTGCTTTACTATTTGGGTTGGTTTTACCGGAAAACTTTGATTTTCCTTACTTCAGTACCAGTATTGCTGATTTTTGGCGACGCTGGCACATTACATTAGGTGATTGGCTACGTAATTATCTCTACTTTCCTTTAGGTGGCTCTAGACGCGGATTAATGCGTAATTGCGTAAATCTATTGATAGTTATGTTAGTAGCTGGTATTTGGCACGGTTCAGTTTGGGGCTTTATTGTTTGGGGTGTACTGCATGGTATCGCTTTAGTAGTGCATCGTCTTACAGTTGTACTCAGCGATCGCTTGACAATTCTTAATTCATTTTGGCAAAATCCACTAGGAGTTATTTTTGCTTGGCTTTTAACACAAATCATGGTTTTCACATCTTGGATTTGGTTTCGTCTCCCCAACCCCCAAGATTCGACTTTAGTGATCAAAAACCTTTGGGGTCATGTCGGTGATCAACAATTTGCGGAAAAAGTCTATGTAGAAGCATTAAATATAAGTCAGTACCAACTCTCTTATTTGTTGGTAGTCATAGCTTTACTAATGTTTACAACTTATGTTTTTAAGCGAGGCATGAAACTAGAATTTAGCTGGCCAATTAAAATTGTCTTTGTTCCCCTATGTTTTTATGCAGTTTGGTTACTAGCTCCTGAGGGTAGTTTACCTTATATATACTTTGATTTTTAGAGGTGAATTTTCTGCTGCAATTCCTGTAAATCTCATTACATTAGGAAAACATATAACTGATATAACTAATACTAATTTTAATTATCTTTACAAATTTAAACTTATCCTCTAATGTTGTATTCAGGTAGGCAAAACAACCTACCAACATCATAAGAAAATAAAGCAATCATAAAATGACAACTACCTTACAACAGCGCGAAAGTGCTAATGTGTGGGATCGCTTCTGCGGTTGGATCACCAGCACAGACAACCGTTTATATATCGGTTGGTTCGGTGTATTAATGATCCCCACCCTCCTATCGGCGATCGCTTGCTTCGTAATCGCATTCATCGCTGCTCCCCCCGTTGACATTGACGGTATCCGCGAACCAGTTGCAGGTTCTTTGCTCTACGGAAACAACATCATTTCCGGTGCAGTAGTTCCTTCCTCTAACGCTATCGGTTTACACTTCTACCCCATTTGGGAAGCTGCTTCCTTAGATGAGTGGTTGTACAACGGTGGTCCTTACCAGTTGGTAGTATTCCAC
>NZ_JAQMSE010000108.1:0-27276 GCF_028330045.1 Aphanizomenon sp. CS-733/32 | reverse complement strand
AAGTAGAGTAACGTAAATAATTAAAGGTTTGTAGTAAGGTCTTTAGACCTGAAAGTAGGGCTAAAGCCCTAACTACGAGCAAATTTCAGAATCTGTTAAGTTACTTAACATAGTTCTATTTATTTTTACCTACCTACTTAGAAGGGAATTGGGAATTAGGAATTGGGGTAATTTTCTTCCTCCTGACTCCTGCTACATTACCTTTGTTTTAAATAATTCAGAATACCATTAGCTATGCCCTCAGCCATACGACTTTGGTATTCTGGTGATCCTAAACGGGGATTATCTTCCCTACCTGTCATGTAGCCAGTTTCTACTAAAATAGCAGGCATAGTATTTTTTCTCAGCACATAAAATCTAGCTTTACGTGTGCCGCGATTATTCAGGGTACTAATATTTTGGAGAATGGCTTGCCGAACAGTTTCTGCTAAAGCATAACCACTGTCGTAATAATAGACTTCCAAACCATTAACATCGGAGCGGTTATCTACAGAGTTAGCGTGAATGCTGACGAATAAAGTAGCATTAACCCGCTTGGCTATATCCACCCGTCCTTGAAGTTCTACAAAGAAGTCAGCATCTCGGGTGAGGACAACTTGGATACCATTTTGTTCTAAAATTCTTGCCAGTTTTGTACTAATGGGTAGAACAACATCCTTTTCTAGCAAACCACCCAGTCCAGGAGCGCCAGAATCTTTACCGCCATGTCCCGGATCAATAACTACTAAAACTTTGCCATGAGGAACAGGTAGACGGGGCTGAGGTCTTGTTTGCAAAGGTGGTGTAATAGAACCTGGAGGATCTTGTGATCCAGGAAATTCAGGTGGTAAAATTGGAGGACGTTGAGCGCGGAGATTAGTTTGTAATTGTAGTGCTAATAATTGAGATGTAACTTGACTGAGTGCGCCAAAGCTAACGCCAGATGCAGGTTGAACAAGAACAATTACACTATTGTCAGATTGGGGTTGGAAACGGACTTTAAGAAGAGGGCTGTTGTTAGTAAAGGCCGGACTTTTGACCTGATTAGCTAATTTGGCATTGGCAATGGTAATGCGAAATAGACCTGAGCTTCTATCCCAGCCAGTGGTGGCAGATATGGCTTGGTCTGCTCTAATTAGTAATTGTGTACCATTGCCACCAAGTTCTACAGATTGAATAATTGCGGGGGAGTCACTCAGTGATGGTGCGGATAATTGGTTATTCTCAGGTAATTTAGCCAAACGATCTGGGATGACGATAAAACCACTGTTACCACTAGCTAATGCTTGCCAATTGCGACTGGTATTATCTAACTGTAAGGTCATGCGAACAGCAGATGGACTGCTGGATAGTTGGCTAAATTGGATACGACGGACTCCATAGCGATTAATTAATAGATCCCGTTCTCCCATATTTGGTGATAAGGCTGCGCCAATGATATCAATATTGACAGAGCGATTATCTTGACTGCGATTGATTTGCAGTTGAGGATTGCCACCACTGGTGCTAATGAAAAAGCCGTCACCTGTGACTCGCAATTTCTCAATTTGCACTAACCCTGGGGTGGTTTCTCGATTGGTGACTACGTTGTAAATACTTCTGGGGTCTAGTGTTGGTTCAGGTGATGTATCGGATGTTGTTGGAGGTAGTGATGGTTCTCCAGTTTGTCCAGAGGCAACTTCCGGTTGTGGTAGTTCTACTAGCCAACGTTTGCCACTGATGGGAACAAATTTGACTTGGTTGGGGTTGAAGGTGTAACCAGGGGCTAGTTCGATTACTAAGCGTGTTGTTTGGTCATCAAATTGACCGACGCGAATGGTGCGAATTTTGCTGCCAATTTGTTGGGTTACGGAGGGGCGGCCTAGTTCTGTTCCTGGTAAGTCAATTACTAAGCGTGTGGGGTTAAAAATGAGTTGGGCTTGGGGTTGGACAGGGCTAGATGTGTTAATTTCTAAGTGGTTTCGATTAGTATTAAACCGCCAAGATTCTAATTTCGCGGCAAAAGCGGGCGAAGATAGGATGAAGACCGTTCCAAAAGTGCTAGGTATTAACCAATGTAGTTTCACAATCCTTTCTCCTGATTCCTATTTATGGGATTTGTCAATATCTCGACTTATGGGGTAATCTTCAGACCATGACCGCTGCAAATTTAACTTTGTTCAAGTAAAAGATGTTGGTGTTGGTAGTAAGACACGGCTAATGGCGTAGAATTTTAGCATACAATCGGTTTATCAAAAAAAGGGAATAGGCAAGAGATAAGAAACACTTATCTTGACTTTAAATACTGAAGTATGCCTTGGGCGATCGCCTCGGCCATTTGATTTTGATAAGCTGAAGTTCTCAGTTTGGCGACATCGTCTCTACCAGTTAAGAAACCAGTTTCTACTAAAATTGAGGGCATAGAAGTTTTGCGAAGAACATAAAATCTAGCTTTCCGCACTTTCCTATCTCTGACATTAAGACTTTGCAGAATTTTACTGTGGACAATTTGAGCAAGTGTTAAACCACTATCGTAATGATAAGTCTCTAAGCCACTAACTTCTGGACGACTTGCACCTGCCGAATTAGCGTGGATACTGACAAATAGATCAGCATTAGCCCGTTGTGCCATTGTCACTCGTCCTGGTAGAGCGACAAAATAGTCAGAGTCTCGCGTCATAATTACTTGGATACCGTTTCGTTCCAAAACTTCTGCAATCCTTTTGCTAATTGGTAAAATAACATCCTTTTCCAGCACTCCACCGATACCAATTGCCCCTGAGTCTTTACCGCCATGTCCGGGGTCAATTATAACCACTATTTTGCCTTGACGAAGGTCGCGCCTTGGGGTAGTTCGTGGTTGTCTCGGTTTGAGGTCAGGTAGTTGTTGTCTGGGTGGTAATAAAGGGGGTAAATTCATAGGTGGTCTAATCTGACGATACCGTTGCAGTTTTAGAGCCAGAAATTGATCTCCTACCTGATTGAGTACACTTAGTGTAACACCTGATGCAGGTTGAATTAAGAGAACTACAGTATTGGGCGGTTGTGATTGCAGACGGAGTTTAAGAATGGGACTATTAGCATCAAGAGTAGGGCCTTTAACTTCGTTGGCTAATTTGGCATTGGGAATGGTGATACGGAACAAACCAGAATTTTTATCCCAACCTGTGGTGGCGGATATAACTTGGTCAGCTTTAATTAATAATTGTGTGCCATTGTCAGCAAGTTCTATAGATTCAATTGTCGCAATTGAGCCGTTATTGTTTCTGGTGGGGGGAAAATTCTCATTTTCAGGTGTATTTATCATTCCTCTGGTGGGGAGGATGATTAAACCGCTGCTACTGGAGGTTACTCGCCAGTCGGGACTATTTGTGGCGATTTTTAACGTCATGCGGACAGATGTTGGTGTTGTTTGCGATTGGGTAAATCCAATATTGTCCACACCATGTTTATTAACTGCCAAATTTCCTTGTGTTAAATTGGGTGATAAGGTTGCATCAAAAATGTCAATAAATACTGTGTTTTTATCCTGGCTTCTCATGATTCTAGTTTGAGGATTACCGCCATTAGTGCGGATAAAAAAGCCATCACCAGTAATTTGCAAACTTTCAAGTTGAGTTGTACTTTTATTACTGCTGGTAATTCTAGTAATTGGTGAAAATTCAGGTTTTGCCAGGGAGTCTATCCCGACTAAGTTGTAATTATTATTATTATTATTGTTATTAGCTGTTGAGTTGGCATCAAATTCTGATTTTGGTAACTTTACTGTCCAGCGATTAGCACTTTTACCGACAAATTTTACTTGTTGAGGATCTAAAGTATAACCAGGACTTATTTCTAAAACTATTCGTGTTGTTTGTTCATCAAATTGACCAATGCGAATTTCCCGAATTCCTCCGCCTATTTGTTGAGTTAATTGGGAACGACCAAATTTAACACCTGGTAAATCAATTACTAAGCGAGTAGGATTAAAAACTAATTGTGCTTGTGGTTTGATAGCACCATTTGTATTAATTTCTAATAGATTTTGATGACGATCAAATCGCCAAGATTCTAATTTTGCCGCTAAGGTTGGCGATGATAGCATCAGTACAGTACCAAAGGTAGCAGGTATTAACCATTGTATTTTCACGGTTTTTTCTCCTTGGCTAAATTAATAATTAATCATCAAATATTTACCGATATAAGCACATACAAAAAATACCCACCACTGTCAATCACTGACATAGTTTGGCGGGTGATTCTCCATAATTACTAAAAACATCTTCAATCTGTAAAAACCGTCCTGAAAAAAAGTAGGAATACAAAACATTATCAAGGCGAATAGAATGGGAAACAAGGAAAGTTTTATAAAACCAAAAGTAGATTCAATTAAAGGTAGAAATAATAACCATTTTACAAATTAGAGGGTTTCAAGATTACAGGAGACGGAGATTGGATGATAAAAGTTTCTTCCAACCTCCTTGTCTACTAAATGTAGAAACCACAGTAGAGAAAATTTTCACCTATCTTCTGTGAGATCTACAGCAGAATTTGCGGTGAAATTCAAATTACTAATCATCTTTTGTGGTGATGAGAGATTGTGGTGTTTCTACTGCTAATGTTTTGCCAGAATTGCTGTCTAAATTTGTGGCGGCGTTTGATTCTGGAAATACAAATCTTAACAGGGGAGGAGCGATGAATGTGGTAATAATAACCATCATAATAATTGCTGCTCCTAATGGTTTTGAGAGGACACCACTAGCTGCACCGACACCAGCAAATACTAAGCCGACTTCACCTCTGGGAATCATCCCCACACCAATAGCCCAGCGGTTAATCCCTGGTTGACCAAATACTGTTAAGCCTGTCACTACTTTACCGATGATGGCAACTGTAATCAGGAAAGTTGCCATGATTAAGGCTTCTTGATTGGTGGGAATGGCTGGATTTAAGACTCCTAAATCAGTTTTTGCCCCGACGGTGACGAAGAAGACGGGAACTAACATATCAGCAATGGGGATAACTTGCTTTTGCAGTTCTTTGCGTTTGTCGGTTTCTTCAAGAACTAACCCGGCGGCAAAAGCCCCAAGAATTGCCTCTAAATGGATGACAGAGGCAAAGTAAGCCATGATTATGGCAAAAATGAAGGCGGGGATGACTAATTCCCCTCTGGTTTTGAGTTTATCAGCGATCGCTACAAATGATTTATTAAAGACATTACCAAAAACTATTGCTCCAATTAGAAAAGCGCTCGCACTAATAATCAAATAAATGACGTTACCGACATCAACTACACCATCTTTGGCTAAACTAGCAACTACCGCCAGGACGATAATTCCCAAAACATCATCAATAACCGCTGCACCGAGAATAATTTGCCCTTCTTTGGAGTTCAACTGTCCTAATTCGGAAAGCACTTTGGACGTAATTCCAATACTGGTTGCTGTCAAAGCTGCACCGGCGAAAATCGCGGGAATAGCACTAACACCAAATATGGTCATTAATCCCACTGTACCCGCTGCAAAGGGGACTATTACCCCAACTGTAGCCACCACGAAGGCTTGAACACCAACAGCCATGAGGTCTTTGAGGTTGGATTCTAAGCCAATTTCAAACAGGAGGATAATTACACCCAATTCTGATAAAACTGAAACCACCTCGGACTGCGCTGCAAATACCTGGGGTGTGGCTTCTGGGGTTAACCCAGCGGTGAGTTGCAAGAAGAACATGATTAAGGAATTAGAAGCGTCTGTACCACCTTCTGGAAATACTAACAGATGGAGTACAGAAACACCGACAACTACACCACCGAGAAGTTCACCTAAAACTGCGGGTAAGCCGACTTTGTTGCATAATTCTCCACCAACTTTGCTGGCAAAGTAAATAACTACTAAACTCAGTAGCACAGCGGCTAATACCATAGAACTGTCTGCGGTTTCTGTGGCAGTTGCCAACAAAGGAACGGTAAAATTGAGTTGCTCGAAAAGCTGCATGGGTTATACAAAGATTCTTTTCTTTATTTTTACCCTTTTTTAGTGACAATTAATTTAGATATATGTATATCCACTGCTAATCATAGCTATAGATAGATGGCTTATTTATCTAGCTGACACGACCGTTCAGAAATAAATTCCCAGTCAGGCTATGGGTTTTACGTTAATTTCACACTAATAAGCTTTTGCTTTACCCTCACCACTATAATCTGCAAGGTGATACTTGTTCTAATTGGGTGAACTAGGTCCAATAATTTTGATTCCCTGTTTTTCTTTTTCGGCTAATTCTAAATTCAATATCAGCAGTTTTTCTAAAATATCATCGTTGGCTTGAAAGTTATAAGCTGACATTACCAGTTTATCTAATTGTTGATGCAGTTGATAAAGTTGGCTGCTGGGTTCGTTGAAGAATTTATTATATAATGTGGTGATTCCCCATTGTTTTGTTTCCATTTGTTGAGTCCGATATTGATGTAATTCTTCGGCTTTGGTGCGGATTTGTTGGACTATTTTTATGTCTGCTATTTGCGGAAATGGAAAGGTTTCAAAACAAGTATTGTGAGTGTAACGAGTGTCACCTTTTAAAGTTGAACCTTGCACGTCTACCCAAACACGATGTATATTAGATGTGATAATTCCTAATATATAAAAATCATCTAATGCAAGAACAGTAATAGAGTTATTAGGTAGCCAATGCTTATTAACTCGTGAAAAAATAAACCATTTAGAATGACAAGGAACTGCAAAATAAAATGGTAAAAATTCTATAGCTTTTCTCAGGTCTGGACGACGACGTAGGAATTTCCACCAGTAATTTTTAGCTTTTTCATCTCGATTATTATCACGTTCAGATTTAACATAGGTTTTAATGTGTTCAAAAGGTAATTTATAATCACTAGCGTCCTCAAGACTCATATCATTAAAATCAACAATCCATCTTTTTGGTGTACCTTGAGGATTATCTGTTAAATCTTGTGCTGAAATAGATTGTTTAAGAACATCTTGATTTTTTACATCTGCTTTTATCCAATTTGTAACCTGTTGTTCAGTTACAAAAAATCCTTTTCCCACAGGAATGATACCCTGAAAGCATTGATTGAGATTTGCTTGTAACCGCGCAGCTTGAGAAACATCAATACTAGATTTTAGAGAAGAATTAATTTGTGAAACTACAAGATCATCTAAATAATACTTTTCCGGTTTATCTTTACACCAATTGACAATACTCACATGAACTTTCGCAGCACCAGACCAAGGTTGTGTAGAAACAGCTTCATGAATATAACCGCCATTTTGAGTAATATAATCTAAAGCAGCAATTCTACTTTTACCTTGACTTATGGAATTAGTCGCAACTAAACCAACTCTGCCTTTTTCATCAATTTTATCGTGCGCTAACCGAAACCAATAAGCACAAAAATCTACGGAATCTTTAACTCTCGGAAAATGTTGGAAAATTCTATCTACATATTCATCATTTAAATCCATTCTCATGTTTTTACCACCTAAAAATGGCGGATTTCCAATAATAGCATCAGCTTTTACCCATTCACTAAATAAAGCATCTTGACAAACAATATTATGATCTAAAGTATCCAAAGGTAAAGCAGGTTCAGTTAACTCTAAATTATCAATCGCAATCTTCCGCGCTATCATTAATGTCACCCGCGCTAATTCCACCGCAAAGGGATTTGTATCCATTCCATAAAATTGCAAAGGTGTCACTAAACCCATTTGCAATTGTTTATCCTTAGACTTACGCAAAGATTGCATTTTTTCTAATAGCAATATTTCAATTCTTTTCAATTCTTGATATGCGATATAAAGAAAATTACCCGAACCACAAGCAGGATCTAAAACTCGATAACTTTGTAATTCTATTTGCAGTTTGGAAAGTTCCTTAATTGTCCCTGCTTCCTCAATTCTCTCTTCCCAATAACGGCTAATTGTGGGACGGACAATTTTCATAATATCCACTTCAGAAGTGTAATGGATTCCTCTCGCGTGACGTTCTTCCTTATATATACTCCCTTCAAATAAATTCCCAAAAATAGCCGGACGGACTTTACTCCAATTTTCTCGCGCAGACACATCTAAAAAATTTAATTCTTCCCTGGTTAATTCAATTGCATCAATTCGAGAAAATAAACCCCCGTTAAAATAATCAACTCCTTGATAACGTCCCGCTGGTGTTTTTCCTGGTTGATTCATTTCCCGAAATAAACCACCCAAAACATCATAGGAACTTCCCCCTTTGATGCAATTTTGGACACAAGAAATAAACATATCACGGGGTAACAGTTGTCTATCTTCTGCAAACATTGCTAACACACATTGCAAAATAAACCGCTGTGCTGTTAACTTTTCAATTCCCCTATTTTCTAATTCTAATAATAATTCACCCATGCGACGGGCAGCTTTAACAGTAACTTCTACTTGGTTATTTTGGAATACAGGGGTTTTTTGCCCTAATTCCATAAATGTCAATGCTCCTGACCGTTCTGGCAGTTGTTCAAGAGTAATTTTATCTACAGGTGTATCTAATTGAATATCAAAATCAAAGATCCAAAATTCATCAAAATTACATAAAATCACATATTTAGGACGATTTGGGACTAACCTAGTCCAATAATCAAAAGCTTGGGAATAATGTTTATTTAAATCTTCTCCGCGCTTTTTCATTTCTATTAAAACGCGAGGTTTCCAAACTAAATCAGCAAAGCCAGTTTTTCCGGTTTTACTACTTTTTTTAATTGCTTCTTCGTAAGTCGCACCCGCTTCTAATGCACCTTCATGTCCAAAGGCTCGAAAAAAGCGGTCGAGAAATGTTTGTGCTTCTTTGCGTTCTTGTCCGGTGATATGTTGGTGACAAAATTGTACGAATCTAGATAGGGTTTCTGGTGTTGATGATGTCATGGTTGTTTCTGAACAATAATAAGATCCCCAGCTTCTCTAAGAAGTCGGGAATCTCAACCTCTCGATATTTACAAAAATATCACTCAATCTCTCAATTGAGTCGCGCAAAAAAGAAGATTTAGGGGTTGACAATTGATTTTAAATTTGTTATCATGAAACTGATAAGGAAGAACTATCATAAAATAATTACAGTTGAAAGGAAACCCAACACATAATTTTTGCCGTTACAAAAAATGTAACCAGGTTCGATATAAGTTTAAGCAGTGTAAAACTATAAGTTAGGGCTTAGGCATTGACAAAGTTTTCTAAATATGTAATGTGGATTTTAGCTCTTGTAGGGTGCGTCAGACCCAATAATTTAGTAAGAAACAGATTTCCTCTATCTGACTCACCCTACTCAATAAGTTATTCCCAAAGCCGAAAACGACGCAATTTCGTTCATTTATATGATGGCAAGTTAGTGAGCGTGCGTAAGTCCTATAGGTATGGAAATTACACCTTCGGTGTGAAAATGTTTTGGTGGCTGTTAATAACAGTTACCCTAGAATTAATAGGTTTTTAGAGGAGTGTTAAGGAAGATGTCTATCACTGTTTTATCTAATTATCGGTTTCCAACCCGGAATTTTGGGAAAATATTATCTTTGAGTATATTTCTCAGTGGGATCTTTATGTTACCTGCATCAGCACAAGAAAAATTATGGCGAACTTTAACCGTGAGTGGAAGGGGAGTAGAAACAATTTCGACAACTTTATCTCAAGTTAGTTTGGGTGTAGAAGTTCAAGGAAAAACGGCTGAAGATGTCCAAAAAGAAGCGGCACGCAGATCATCGGCTGTGGTAGCTTTATTAAAAAAACGCAATGTGGAAAAATTGACAACTACAGGAATTCGCCTCAACCCAGTATATAGCTACAGTAATAATGTTCAACGCATTACTGGTTACGCTGCTAGTAATACAGTCAGCTTCCGCATTCATACGGATAAAGCCGGAACTTTATTGGATGACGCGGTGAAGGCTGGAGCGACACAAATTAATGGTGTAAGTTTTATTGCTAGTGATGAAGCGATCGCCAGCGCCCAAAAACAAGCTTTGAAAAAAGCTACCCAGGATGCTCAAGAACAAGCGGAAACAGTTCTTAGCACCTTAAAATTAGAACAAAAAGACATTATCAGTATTCAAATTAATGGTGCAACTCCACCACCAACACCCATGCTGTACCGGGTTGAAGCTGCTAAAGCTAATCTCGCAGATGCTTCTACTCCCATAATTGCCGGTGAACAAGAAGTACAAGCATCCGTAACATTACAAATTAGCTATTAGTCATTGATCACTGGTCATTGGTAACAACGAACAACTGACTAAATTAGAAATTATCTGGGGACATATCAGACATTCCTCCCTCATTATCGCGCTTAGACCCTAATAAATCTAGCTGATCTACTAAAATGACTGGTTTTGAACGGTTAACACCAGTTTGGCGATCGCTCCAAGTATCAAATCTCAAAGAACCTTTAACGCCAATCAAACCACCTTTACGGACATAATTACCAGCGACTTCCGCAGTTTTTCCCCAAAGTTCTAGATTAAACCAATCTGGTTTATCATTGTTGCGCGATCTTCTATTTACAGCTAGTGTCAATTGACATAAGACTTTGCCTGACTCAAAATATTTCATGTCTGGATCGCCACCAACACGACCAACAAGAGTGACAACATTAATGCTCATGGTTTTTATTTCCTAGTATTTTTGTATTGTATTGTCCGATCTCGAATTCTATAATAACCAATTGTGAAATGATTAAGGATATGTTAGAATGGCGACAGTTGAATCGGGTAAAAATTCCAGAAATACTTGGCATTTGAAAAAAATTATACGGTTATACTGAGTGGACTTGAGAAGATGGAACTTAAGATTCATGGAACTAAACTCAAGATTGACAAAAGCTAGATAAAAAAATAGTCTAGTTTACCGGAGTCAGATAACCAAATATCATGGCATCTATCATTATTAACTCTTATCTTTGTAGTCAAAAGTAGTATAAATAGGGGGCATAGAGAAGCGTGGGTCTTTTCAATTTTAATTTTCGGCCATCCTGGGATATGGGTATCGACCTCGGTACAGCCAACACCCTGGTTTATGTATCTGGTAAAGGAATTGTCCTGCAAGAACCTTCCGTCGTTGCCATTGATCAAAATCTGAAAGTGGCACTGGCAGTGGGGGAAGAGGCTAAAAAAATGCTCGGACGCACACCGGGGAACGTCGTTGCTCTGCGTCCCCTGCGCGACGGTGTGATCGCTGACTTTGATACGGCTGAGTTGATGCTAAAAAGCTTTATTCAGCGGGTAAATGAAGGGAGAACCCTGATGTTGCCCCGCATTGTCATTGGTATCCCCAGTGGTGTCACTGGAGTAGAAAGACGGGCTGTTATGGATGCAGCCACCCAAGCCGGTGCTAGAGAAGTATATTTGATTGATGAGCCAGTCGCAGCAGCAATTGGTGCAGGACTGCCAGTGGCAGAACCTACTGGTAACATGATTATTGACATCGGTGGGGGGACAACGGAAGTAGCGGTATTAAGTCTTCAAGGAACGGTAATCAGCGAATCAGTCCGCATTGCTGGAGATGAATTAACTGAAGCCATTACTCAGTATATGAAGAAAGTTCATAATCTGGTCATTGGTGAACGCACGGCAGAAGATATTAAGATTAAAATAGGTTCTGCCTATCCAACGGCAGACGATAATGATAGTCTAATGGAAGTCCGAGGGTTGCATTTACTGTCTGGTTTGCCCAGAACTGTCACCATCAAAGGCCCGGAAATTCGGGAAAGTATGGTAGAGCCTCTAGCGGTAATTATCGAAGCAGTTAGGCGCACACTGGAACGGACACCGCCCGAACTGGCAGCAGACATTATTGATCGTGGGATCATGTTGGCAGGGGGTGGTGCATTGCTCAAAGGTCTAGATACATTAATTAGTCATGAAACAGGTCTTGTTACCCATATAGCCGCTGATCCTTTAAGCTGTGTAGTGTTGGGAACAGGTCGCGTATTAGAAAACTTCAAACAGTTGGAGAGAGTCTTTAGCGGGCGTTCTCGCAATATGTAGTAGCAGTTAGTAAGTTACGAATATATGGGTTCTGTATTTATTAATACAGCAGTAGTCAGGAGTAAAACTGGCTTTACCTGAGTTAGGAGTTAGGAGTTATGATTTTTTCAAGGAGATCATAAGGGTTTGAGAATCATACTTGGGGCAGGTTTCCACAAATTATCTTATGTCGAACTCAGGTGGCTTCGTGCATGGGTTTCAATTGAGACCTTGTACATCCTAACTACGTAACCTGCTGTAACTATAGAATCCATTATTTTCCACAGAAGTACACAGGAGTTGATTTACGGATTTGCGGATGGCGATCGCTATAGGCCGGACTAAAAAGTTACCAAACCATATTCCTACAACTCCTAAATAATTTATAAAATATATACAGGTTATTATGTTTACTTTAAAACGCTGGTGGCAATACAAAGGACTACAAATAGGATTATTAGCCTTAGTTGTAGGTAGTGCCTGGACACTCAGAGAGACAAACGGGGCATTGTTACGAGAAATCTATCAAGGAATCACCATCCCATTACAGATGCTACAATCAGGAGCGATTCCTGAACAAAATATTAAGGATGCAAGATTTTTAGAATTACAGACTCGCATCGTTGATTTAGAAAGCCAAAATCAGAAATTAAAAAATTTACTGGGTTATAGAGAGAAAGAAGCCTTGCCACAAAAGCCAATTATCGCCAGGGTGGTAGGACGTAGTGGGGATCATTGGTGGCAACAGGTGATTTTGAATCGGGGGACTGCATCAGGCATTCAAGAAGGTTCTATTGTCAAAGCCGATGGTGGATTAGTCGGTTTAGTAGATAGCGTGACAACTAATACTAGCCGTGTATTGTTAATAAGTGATTTGAAAAGTCAAGTAGGCGTAACTATCAACCGCACATCAGCTAAAGGAATTTTACAAGGTGATGCTTCCACTGAAGGGGTATTAGAATTTTATGAAAAAGTTCCTAATGTGAAAATAGGCGACCTAGTATCAACCTCTACTTATAGTCAGAAGTTCCCGGCTGGTTTAGCCATAGGGAAAATTAAATCCTTGGATTTAAAGAAACTCCCAGCCTCAATAGCCAAAGTAGAGTTATTCCCGCCAATTCGGTACTTAGATTGGGTAACTGTTTATCCTCAACAAGACAAACAAGATTTAGAAACTCCGAATCTTACCAAATGATGAATATGTAACCTAACCTACCTCTGTCATAGCAAAGCAGGTTGGTTGTCATAAAAATTTATATTTGGAGTCATTAACTTATTCAAACTGGTATCCTGGAGTATTAGTCAAATACTAGGACAACAGGGCGTAAATAAACCAACCATTCTCAATCACTAAAAAGCTGACGCCATATTATTTTTGACTTCCGCCTTGCGGTACTAGGGGTTTATTTAGGGTATCCTAGTAGTTCGTCAAATTTATTTTGACGGGTAATGGAAAAAACTTCTGTTCTTTCCTCCCCTGCCCCCAGTGCCTCTCTTCTCACCATACTTGCCTTCACCTGTCATTTTCGGCTTAACAGACTACTAGATGCGTATCCTCAATGGTCTTCTCTGGAAGTATTGATAATTCCCTGAAATTATCCCTACAGTCGAGCAAAGTATTGATGAATATTTAACTACCCAAAATCCTATACCGTACCTCTTTAGGAGTAAAATTAGATGTTATCTAGTTCAGAATCCTGTTACTAGGTCAATTTTATTGCTAGATTTTGATCAGACAACACATTGACAACTAACTCTCAGAGGTGAAACCAGTTAAATAATTCGGTGATCTACTTGGATATTTTGTCCAAATTTTGGCTTTAAAAGAGGTAAGATCATGGCTATACATAATTATGTACCTTGTAGATATTAGCGAAATTACCACTTGATAATTGCTATAATCTATTCTTCCCTCTAACATTCTTATCTATTATTAGGTGTAAATTTTTATGGGTTCTCCAATGAATCGTCTGTCTATTTTTGTAGACGGAAACAATATGTTCTATGCTCAACAAAAAAATGGTTGGTTTTTTGACCCCCGGCGTGTTTTAGAATATTTCAAATACGAACAGTCAGACACTACATTAATCAATGCTTTCTGGTACACTGGATTAAAAGACCCCCAAGACCAACGAGGTTTTCGAGATGCACTCATCAGTTTGGGATATACAGTCCGCACGAAAATTCTCAAAGAGTATTATGATGATGCTTCGGGTCGCTACTCTCAAAAAGCGAATTTAGATATTGAAATTGTCGTTGATATGTTTAATACGGTAGATCAATATGACAGAGTTGTATTATTTAGCGGAGATGGTGATTTTGAAAGGGCTATCGAATTATTACGATCCAAAAATACTCATATTACAGTGGTATCCACGGAGGGCATGATAGCCAGGGAATTACGTAATGCTACTGATAGATATATAGATTTGAATGATATTAGAGATAGAATAGAAAAAACTGACGGTTAACTTAGCTTAGTATTTATTTACAAATCTCAAAGTTAAAAACTATCATTTCACAGTTTCAGTTATTTTATCAAGCAAGAATTTAGGAATTAGAAGTCGGTGATGATGATAAATTTCTAGGACTGGCAAATCAAACCACATTTGATTAATTCTAATTCCTTGATATTCTTTTATTCAGCCCACTCTCAAAACTAACAGAGGTTAAGCTAATGAGCAACCAAACCGATAGAATTATCATCTTTGACACCACATTGCGTGATGGAGAACAGTGTCCTGGAGCAACTCTCAACATAGACGAAAAGCTAGTTATTGCTAAACAATTAGCACGTTTAGGAGTAGATATTATTGAGGCTGGTTTTGCTTTTGCTAGTCCTGGGGATTTTGAAGCAGTGAGCAAAATTGCCCAAACTGTGGGGACAGAAAATGGTCCGATAATTTGCAGTTTGGCTAGAGCCAGACATGATGATATTAAAGCGGCTGCGGAGGCGATTAAACCTGCTGCTAAAGGGAGAATTCATACTTTTATTGCTACCTCTGATATTCACCTGCAATATAAGTTAAAGAAAACTAGACCAGAAGTAATTGCCATTGCCGAAGAAATGGTAGCCTATGCCAAAAGCTTCACCGATGATGTCGAATTTTCTCCTGAAGATGCGGGACGTTCTGATCCAGAATTTTTGTATGAAGTATTGGAAAGAGCGATCGCAGCCGGAGCAACAACTGTTAATATTCCTGATACCGTAGGATACACCACACCCAGCGAATTTGGGGCAATCATCAAAGGCATTACTGAAAATGTCCCCAACATTGACAAAGCCATTATTTCCGTTCACGGTCATAACGATTTAGGTTTAGCAGTTGCTAACTTTTTAGAAGCGGTCAAAAACGGCGCTCGTCAACTAGAATGTACCATCAATGGTATTGGTGAAAGAGCCGGCAATGCAGCCTTAGAAGAATTAGTCATGGCTTTGCACGTCCGCAGACAATATTTTAATCCCTTCTTAGGACGGGCTGAAAATTCGGAAGCATCACTCACCAATATTGACACCAAACAAATCTATAAAACCTCCCGTTTGGTTTCTAATTTAACCGGAATGTTGGTGCAACCAAATAAAGCCATTGTCGGTGCAAATGCTTTTGCTCATGAATCTGGTATTCACCAAGATGGGGTATTGAAAAACAAACTCACCTATGAAATCATGGATGCCCAGTTGATTGGTTTATCCGATAATCAAATAGTATTGGGTAAACATTCTGGCAGAAATGCTTTTCGTACCCGCTTGAAAGAATTGGGTTTTGAACTATCAGAAAATGACCTGAATAAAGCCTTTCTGCGGTTTAAAGAAGTAGCAGACAAAAAGAAAGAAATCTCTGATTGGGATTTGGAAGCGATAGTTAATGACGAAATCCAACAAGCACCAGAGTTATTCCGGGTGGAGTTGGTACAGGTTTCCTGTGGTAGTAATACTCAGCCCACCGCCACAGTCACACTCCGCACTCCTGACGGAGAAGAATTAACTGATGCAGCCATTGGGACAGGTCCAGTAGATGCGGTGTACAAAGCCATTAATCGGGTAGTGAATGTACCGAATGAATTGATTGAGTTTTCTGTGCAATCTGTCACCGGAGGAATTGACGCTTTAGGAGAAGTAACAATTCGCCTACGTCATGAATCCCGTGTATTTTCAGGTCATGCCGCCAATACAGACATTATTGTGGCATCGGCTCAGGCTTATGTGAATGCACTGAATAGATTGTTTTCAGCTTTACAGCAGGAAGTGAAGGAAGAAGTAACAGCATAGAAGGTGTAGAGACGAGAATCCCTACCCAGGGAACGTCTCTATTTTTGAATTAATTCCAGCGACTGAGATAGAATTTCTTGTTCGTTAACCATAGCTGCTAATTCTTCGGTTTCATAACGTCCTTCAAAAGCTTCTAGCGCTGCTCTTTTTAGTGCTACTTGATATCCTTGTTGGAGAATTTCCATTAATTCTGTTTGATTCAAGTAAACACCACCAGATTTGCGGCGCTTGTTAATTTTATTGATTTCCCGCACTGCATTTTCTATGGAAAGTTCCCAAGAACGGGTAGAACGTTTTTCAGCTTTTTGTTTAATTAAATGGATGAGGAGAATTACGCCATAACTATCAATTTTATTGATTTTATCACTGAGGCTCATTTCTTCTAATTCATCCACTAGTAGTAAAGCTTCATTGATTTTTCCTTGTTCTAGGAGTTGTCTAATTTCTAAGAGTTCTTCCATGTTATTTGCTGAAATTGTGATTCACAATTAATATTTATTATATATGTTAAATTGTTCATTAGTTGATAAAATACTTTGTTAAGTAACTCACCTTATAAAACAACATTTACGAGGAATAATATGAAAATACGACAACTTGAACTTCAGAATTTTCGATGCTTTGAGCAAAAAACATTTGAGTTTTCTGATCAATTTAATGTTTGTATTGGTGATAATGCTACGGGTAAAACTGCAATTCTTGATGCACTAGCTATTGGTGCTGGAAGCTTGTTTTTAGGAATTGACAACATTAACTCACTGAATATTCAAAAAGATGAAATTCGTCGTATTCTCAGGCAAGAAGGAGAAACACCGACACTACATCGTATTTTACCAGTTGTTGTATCTTGTCATGGTAGTTTTGAAGATGTAGAAGAAATATCATGGAAAAGAGAGATCAAAACTGATGGTGTTACTACAACTCGTGGAGATGCAAAAGAAATATTACAATATGCTAGAGAATTACAGCAAAAAGTTCGTGTTCAAAATGAAGATAGAGACAAGGTTATTTTACCCGTGATTTCATATTACAGTACAGGTCGTCTTTGGGTTAAACATAGGGAAATACAAAAGACTACAGGACCTAGTCCTCGATTTCTAGGATATAAGAATTGTCTGACTAAATCCAATGAAATGAAAAAAATAATGCTCTGGTTTAAAAAATGGGAATTAGCATCTTTACAACAGGGAAGACCTTTAGGTACTTTGTCATGCGTGAAAGAAGCTATTAAAAATTGTATGGAAGACTGGCAAGATGTTGAGTATGATGTGCTTCAAGGAGAACTAGTTGCTACTGCACAAGATGGAAGAATTTTACCCTTTAATATGTTAAGTGATGGTGTAAAAAATATGATAGGAATGGTTGCCGATATTGCCTATCGTTGTGTCACCTTAAATCCACAATTTGATGGTGAAGCTGCGCGACTTACACCGGGTATTGTTTTAATTGATGAAATTGATTTACACTTACATCCTAAATGGCAACGTCGAGTAGTAGAAGATTTAAAAAGAACATTTCCTAAAATTCAATTTTTTGCCACTACTCATTCTGAGCATATAATTCAATCATTAAGAGATGGTGAACTGATTGATTTAAATAACCCCGATTTAATACCAGCCGCAGAATATGAAAACAAGAATATAGAATATATTACAGAAAACGTTATGCACGTTCCTCATCCATACAGAAATGAGCGATATCAACAGATGATGGAAACCGCAGAAAGATATTATCAAATGTTAGAAAATGCCAATAATTCATCACCAGAAGAATTAGAAAAATTAAAAACAGAACTGGATGAATTAATAGAACCATATAGTGATGATGTTGCTTATCATGCTTTTTTAAAAATGAAGCGGTTAGCAAAATTAGGAGATTAATAAATAATGCGTCCAGTGCAAAGAGGTAGTATACCAATTAATCCAAACACAAATCAAAAAATTTCTTTTAGTAAATATCAAGATGCTAAAAAACGCATTGTAGAAAGAATAGGTCATTATTGCTGCTATTGCGAAAAACCAGTAACAAATGTTCGTGATGTAGAGCATATTTTACCAAAAGAGCATTATCCAAGACTAAAAACTATTTGGCATAATTTTTTTATTTCATGTAGAGTTTGTAATGATATTAAGGGACGTTCTCTTATCAGGAGAAAAAACTTTTATTGGGCTGATGTAGATAATACATTCCGAATTTTTGAATATCATCCTTTGAGCGCAGATGTAAAAGTTAATTCGCTACTTTGTGATAGCGAACAAGCAATAGCAAAAAACACATTAAATTTAGTTGGTTTAGATAGAAAACCTGGACATCCTCAATATAAACCAACTTCAGCAGATTTTCGCTGGCAAGAACGGCTTGTAGCTGTAGGAATAACTCAAGAAGCATTGTCTGATTTACAAAAGAATAATACTCCTGAAATGAGAAGACAAATTATTCGTACTGCTCAAGGTCAGGGATTCTGGTCTATTTGGATGACTGTTTTCAAAGATGATCCTGATATGTTAAATCGCTTGATTAATGCTTTTCCTGGAACTTGTGCAGATTGCTTTGATGTGCAAGGAAAGGCTATTCCACGTCCAGGGGGAAGAATATAAAAACGGAGGATTGGATCATAACTTAAAAAAATGATGCAGGGAGTAATTATGAATAATAATCAAAATGTAGCTGAAGCTATTAATTTACTTTTTAACCCAACATCCCTTCAAGCAGCAATTGAAATTGAAAATGAAACCGACTGCGACGTGACAGCAGGATTAGATTGGGGTTTAGCAATCCCCGCTTTATTACAAAATCCTGTAATGTTTGGAAGGTTGACACAGTTGCGCGTATCACTCAACCAGGAACTGCGGTTACTCATAAAAGAATGGAATTTGGGTATAGGAGAAAAAACAGCAGTAGAAGTAGCACAAAAACGATTAATTCAAAGACTACAATTACCCCAACCTGTAGCTTTATCAGCACTGGAAGAAACTTTCAAACAAGATGAATTATATAATGTGGAAGAATTTATATCTAATCGAGATTTATTAAAGTCACTTTTAGCTATTTTATTATTAGCTAGTGATTGGGAAGAAATAGCTGTAGCTGCTGCAAACTCAGTACAAGAACAGATATTTTATCAAATAGGAATTAATCAAATTTCTGCATAAAAAGGTGCGTTAATAACCTAATCCACGAAACTTCCAACGGCGAAAAATTAACCAATGTAGCAATAAGTATAAGATTGGTTTAAACTAAAGCTAGTTGCTAAATAAGAATATTTATGGAAAACAACTTGGACAAATATATTGAAATCACTCCTGGGATTCGTAGTGGTAAACCAAGGATTGCTGGAACAAGAATTACAGTTGCAGATGTGGCTATTATGTATCTCCGCATGGGGCATTCTTTAGAAGAAATTGCTGGAAAATATCAGCTTTCATTAGTATCAGTTCATATAGCAATGGCATTTTACTATGAACATCGGCAAGAAATTGACCAGCAAATTGCTGACGCAGAAGCTTATGCTGAAGCCGAACGTCTCAACAGTCCTTCACTGTTACAGGAAAAACTCAATGCGATGAAAAAATATGCCTAAACGCATTCAATTTCACCTTGATGAAAATGTTGATCCTGATATTGCTTTAGCTTTGAGACAGGCTGGTATTGACGTGACAACTACACAGGGGGCGAATCTTTTGGCAAAGAGTGATACAGTTCAGTTAGATTTTGCTAAAGAACAGTCGCGCGTGCTAGTTACACACGATGATGATTTTTTGATTCTCAATCATCAAGGAATTGATCATAGTGGGATTGTTTATTGTCGTAAAGATACAAAATCAATTGGGTATATTATTCGGATGCTGATCTTACTTTACGAAGTTGCTACTCTTGAGGAAATGAAGGGTAGAGTAGAATATTTGTAAACAAACAAATAGCGGTAATTGGTGCAAATTCAGTACGAGGGCGTTGCTGAATCGAGGTATGAAATTCCCAAATTGAACCTTTAAAACTCTTACCTCAGTGCGTCTTTGCGCCTTTGCGCGAAACAAAAACTATGGTTAATTGACCTTACATTTTACCAATCATACAAGGACACGCGCCCTCCTACAAGATTGAATCATCTTTTTTGTGGAGTTATCTCAAAGGAAATCCTGTGAGGATTTCCCAGTCTTAGCCAATATAACTAAAAATCTATCGCTTGAAACGAGAACGTTGTTGACGGCGTTGCTTGTGTCTAGCGATCGCTTTGCGCTTTTCTTTTTCTAAAGGTGTTTCAAAGTGACGCTTTTTCCGCATATCCTGGAAAATTCCGGCTTTGGAAACTTCCCGCTTAAATCTTCGTAGTGCTGATTCAATTCCTTCATTTTCACCTAAGACCACTTGTGTCATTCCTGTTCCTCCGTAGTTTAAATCAATATTTGAGAACTAAAGTCAAAATAAAATACTCTAGCAGCACTTAGCATGAAACCGTATCTGCTGGATACTCTAGATTTTAATTTTTTTTCTGGACTTAGTAGCGATCGCCACGATTGCCGCCACCACTGCTGCGATCGCGGTCTCCACCGCTACCACGATTTTCCCAACTTCTAGTGCCGCCACGAGGAGAACCAGAAACCCTGTCTTCCCTCGGTTTAGCTTTGTTTACGCGCAGATTACGTCCCATCCATTCAGCACCATCCAATGCTTCAATTGCTTTGGCTTCTTCCGCTTCTGATCCCATTTCCACAAAGGCAAAACCTCGTGGGCGACCAGTTTCTCGGTCTGTAGGTAGCTGCACACGACTAACTTTTCCGTACTCTGCAAAAGCCCGTTTCAGGTCTTCTTCTGTTACCTGATAGGACAAATTACCAACGTAAATCGACATAGAAGAGGGTCTCCCAAACCAGAGAGTGTAGAGAGTTAGATTCGGAGAGACGTATTTAAAAAAATCTTAAACCGACTTACTCAACCGAAAATAATCTTTGATATCCCCAAGTATAGCACTACATGAGAATATTAACCCATCATGGACAAATTTTGCCATCAAAATTACCAGTATTGTCAGGAAATTCTCCATGACAAACACTGTTTCAGTGGGAGCTAAACTGTGTGAGAATGCTTTGCGCTTCTTGACACAGTAACTCATGATTTTGATAATTACTCGCCAGTAATTCTCCCCATTGATGGATGTCGCCGGTATTATATTGTAATGGCGTACAGTCAAAATGGGTAAACTTGCCACCTGCTTCCGTCAAAATTAGTTCGGGAGCAGCCATATCCCAGTCCTTAGGTGCGGATTTACCGGCAAGGGAAATGTAAACATCTGCTTGCTGTTCAACTATCGCGGCAATTTTGCAACCGACGCTACCAATTGCTTTTTGATTTTGACAAGGCAGGTGCTGCAATAGATATTCTAACCTATCATTGCGGTGTGAGCGACTAACAACCAAAATTAGATCTTGGATATTTTTACTGGAGTTCAGTTGTACAGGTAAAGAACCTGTTGCAGTTTCGATAAAAGTCCCACCACCTCTAGTGGCATAATATAACTTTTGTGTCTCTGGAACTGCCACGACGGCTAACATTGTCTGTGTTCCTTGAACTAAGGCAATATGAATTGCATATTCTCCAGTTTTATTGATAAAGTCCCTTGTCCCGTCTAATGGGTCAATAATCCATACCCACTCAGCAGGATTTTTTCCCTGTTGCGATTTATAAGTTTCTTCGCTGATATATCCAAAGTCTTCATCATCTAAAGCGGCTTGTAACTGTGACAAGATATATTCACTGACCGCTAAATCTGCCACTGTAACGGGTTCGCTGTCTTTATACTGGATCTCTAAATTTGGTGCGGCGGCAGTACCATGATAATAAGAACTCAGGAGACTGGCTGCACCCCAACCTACCTTCCGGGCAATTCTTAATATTTTGGATAAGTCTTTCATTTGGGGACAAATTTGAGTGGAATAGGAAAATTAAATACTATAGCAGGAGTCAGGATGAAGAAGGAAAAAGAGAAAGAAAAAGAAAGAAGAGAGAGTTTCAAGTGTGGATTTTCGTGTAAATGGTGGATTTTATTCAAGTGTGTCTATAAGAATTCAGATTTTAGCTTTTTCTATGACTGCGGCGAGCGCTTCCACTTGAATTGGTTTAGTCATAAAGTCATTCATCCCTGCCTTAAAGCAAGCCTGACGGTCTTCTTCGGAAATATTCGCGGTAATAGCGATAATCCAAGGTTGAGCCTGGGAAGATTGACGAATAATTTGAGTTGCGGTAATACCGTCCATTTCTGGCATCTTCATATCCATTAAAATCACATCATAAAATTGTCTTTTTAACATTTCTAATACTTCTAATCCATTATTGGCAATATCAGCAATATAGCCTATTTTTTTGAGGGAATATAGGGCAACTTTTTGATTAACTTTGTTATCTTCCGCTAAGAGAATTTTCACGGAAAATGGTGTGGCGATATCTGTTTCTTCTCTTGAAACTTGCCATGAATTATCTTCTGGTATTAAATCACAAACTAAAACAGATTTGGTTACAAATGTGAAATAAAATGTTGAACCTTGAAGATGGTCATTGTTAACATTAGCAGTCCAACTTAAAGGGGGCTGACCTCCGACTCTTCCACGACTTTCTACCCATATTGTCCCTCCCATTAAATTTACTAAACTTTTACTAATTGCCAAGCCTAACCCTGTGCCACCATATTTGTTACTAATAAAAGCATCTGCTTGAGTAAAGGGTTGAAATAGTTTATTTAAGTGATCTTTTTCAATACCAATTCCTGTATCTTCAATGGATACCATTAACTCTATATCTTCATTTTCCCATTTTTTATTAACTATAACAGCAATAAAAATATGACCTTTATTTGTAAATTTAATAGCATTTCCCACAAGGTTGATTAAAATTTGGCGGAAGCGAGAATCATCTCCTAAGATATGAGCAGGAATATCGGGTTGAATTCTATAATTAATATCAATACCTTTATTTAGTGCCTGTTTATAAAGAATACTGCACACGGATTTGATAATTTTTTTCAAGCTGAAGGGACGTTGTTCTAAATCAAAATTATTAGACTCAATTTTCGAGAAATCGAGAATATCATTGATAATATTTAAAAGTGCATTACTGCTATCTCTAATTGTGGTAACTAAATCTTTTTGTTCCTCTGAGAGTTCTGTCATATAGAGAAGTTGAGCCATACCAATTACACCATTCATAGGAGTGCGAATTTCATGACTCACATTTGCTAAAAATTCACTTTTGGCTTGGGTTGCTGTTTCTGCTACTTCCTTTGCTTGAGATAGGATAAACTGTTTTTCTAAGGCTTCATGATAATCTTTGAGAACTTTTTCTCTTTGTTGACGTTCGACATCTTTGAGTTGATTAAGTTCTTGTAGTTTCAAATTTTGAGCGACTAGGGTAGCATTGGCTATCTGCAAATCACTCTTCACTTGATTGTTTTCATTTAAAACTGCATTTAAAATTAAGGTTGTTACACAAATACAGGCAATAAAAGACTGTAATAGTAGCAAAGAAATTTGGAGAGAATCATTGATAAATGAACTATGCCCTTTAACTGTGCAGATTGCCAGAATTATCGTCATTATCAGCATTAAAATGGTTGCACCTAGTTCTTTAAATCTAAAAGCTGTCCACACTAATAGAGGCACTAGTAAATATTCTGCATTTTTACCTCTAGAAATGATATTACTAACAACTAATGTTAAAAATAAAATAATAGTAGCTTCTAGCCAACGATGTTTTATTGAGTAAATAAATGAACTAATATTGCTGTGCCAAGCAGTGATTAAGGAGGTAAGAACGAGAATTCCGAAAGCATCACCTAACCACCAAGATAGGGCAATATTGAAGTAAATTGACCAAAGAGCTTTGCCAAAGATACATAATAACAATGAACAGAAAACTGCCACAGGTAAATGACTAAGAAAACAGCCATAGATGATAAATTGAATAGTATCTTTAGCTCGGTGCAAAAAGTAGCGATTACCAACCAAATATTCAGTCCAATAGACAGACAAAAGCTTTCCGGTTGTGACAATGGCAACGATAAAGATGGTTAAAAATAGACTGGAAACATTTACCCATCCTTGATATGTCGTCAACTGGGTGATAAATACGCCAGTCATTACTCCTAACCATAGGGGATAACCCCAGATAGTCATGAGTCCGACGGCAATACCTCCGGGTATCCAAATCGGGGTTGATCCTGTGGAGGGGTAAGTGGTGAATATATAAGATAATTGGGATGCGATGTAGTAGGCGATCGCCACTACTACCTGTTTCCACCAAGCAACCTGACGAAAGTTAAATATATCCAGTTGAGGACGAAAATCAATAAACATAATTAAACATCAAACATTTAAATTCAACCAAGGGCGCGTACCAAAATGTTTGCACGCCTCCGCAGCAATATTTCCAGCTAATGCTAATGCCTCTATAAAATTTGTCTCCAGGATATAGTGACAGAAAGCACCGTGAAAAATATCTCCTGCTCCTAGTGTATCAACGGACTGTATTTTTGGCACATTAACTACACCAGACCGATCAGGCGTTAAGTATTGGATGGGGTTTTCCCCTTGAGTAATGGCAATATAAGGAATGTGAAAATTTTGCAAATAGGCAAAAACGTCTTCCTGATTTTCGCAGTTAGGCGGATAGAAATTAGCAGAACAAATAGCATAATTGACAAAGGGTAATATTTCTGCAAATCCTGGTTTCCAGCTACCACCATCAATGACAACGGGAATATTCTGAATATTAGCAGTTTGGGCAATAATTTTGCTGACTTCCATTTGATGCCCGTCAATTAATACAATATCAATATCTTGTAAAATATTTGTAGGAATAGAGGTAATATTCGCCTGAGTTTTAACGGCATTAATAGAAATTACCGCTCTTTCACCTGTACTTTGCGCAACAACAATTGAAGAGACCGGTGGTGGTGTTTTCCTATAGGAGTCTAAGTCAATAATTGCAACGTGGTAATTCTCTAAATCGCTACAGATTAACTGTGTGATCTGGTGCGAACCCAATATACCTAAAACTGTAGATTGGTTGCCTAAATGACTGAAGGTGACGGCGGCGTTTGTTGCCGGCCCCCCTGCTGCCACAGTATAGTCAGTGGCAACTAATTTTTGATTATTTTGGGGAGGGGAGTCCGCGAGATAAATGAAATCTAAGGTAATTAAACCGACAAATAAGCCAGATTTGCTCATTGCTAATTGGTAGCTTGCTTAAAGTATTAATTTAGGGTAACATCCCCGTGTCTACCCATAATGATAATTTTTATGAGGGGAATAAGATTTACCTCCTAAGAGCATCAAACCGCTGTATGATTAAAGATGTAGTGAAAATAGATTTGCAGAAATTGAAGAGGAGATAAAAGCAATGGAAAAAGCACCAGTAACAACTCTCTATAATCAAGATTTTGTTCTCTGGGTTGAGAATACAATTCAGCAATTAAAGGAGAGAAATGTTAATGATATTGATTGGAATAATTTAATTGAGGAGGTATCATCTTTGGGAGGAAGAGAGAGACGAGAATTAGAGAATCGTTTGACGACTTTGTTTGAACACGCACTCAAACGATGTTATGTCCCCTTACCTGACTGTTATCGGGGTTGGGAAAATACTATTAAACGAACTCAAAAAGACATAAAAAAATTGTTAAGAGATTCTCCTAGTTTACAGAATTATTTTTTAGAAATTTTCTCTGAATGCTATCTAGATGGGGTTGATAACCTAATTAATGAATATGATGTTAATTTTCCTGATATTTGTCCTTTCCCAGAAAATTTAGAGATTTTGTTAAATAATAAATTTTGGGAAAATGAAGGAAATTCACCAATGAATTAAATTATATTGAAGATTATCTAATTCAGTGAGATCATTAAATCCGTTTAATCCGTGTTCTGAAATTATCTAATCCGTGTTCAAAATTAATATGCAAACTGAACCCAAACCAGGAACACTTTATATTGTCGCTACACCCATTGGTAATCTAGAAGATATGACTTTTAGAGCGGTGAGAATTTTACAAGCAGTGGACATGATTGCGGCAGAAGATACACGCCACACAGGCAGATTATTACAACATTTTCAGGTAAAAACTCCCCAAGTTAGTTACCATGAACATAATAGTAATAGTCGTATTCCCGAATTATTAGAACAGTTACAATTTGGAAAAGCGATCGCTTTGGTAAGTGATGCGGGAATGCCAGGAATTTCTGACCCAGGATATGAGTTAATTAAGGCTTGTATTGATAATGGGATCACTGTTGTTCCTATCCCCGGAGCAAGTGCTGTAATTACGGCTTTGAGTGCGGCTGGATTACCCACAGATAGGTTTATTTTTGATGGTTTTTTACCGGCTAAAAGTCAACAACGCCGGAAATATTTGGAATCTTTGCAAGGTGAATCCCGAACCTTGGCTTTCTATGAATCACCTCACAGATTACGAGATACTTTAGCAGATTTGGGGGCAATCTTGGGAAGCGATCGCTCTCTAGTTATAGCACGAGAACTGACGAAATTATACGAAGAATTTTGGCGGGGAACAATTGCCGAGGGGATTACCCATTACCAAGACAAAGAACCCCAAGGAGAATATACTCTTTTAGTAGCTGGAAATCCACCTAGTAAACCTCAACTCACAGAAACCGAATTAAAAAACGAACTATTATCAATGATTAAACAGGGTATTTCTCGTTCTCAAGCTAGTCGTGAGATAGCAAAGGATACGGGTTTATCTCGTCGCTATCTCTATCAACTAGCTTTGACAATTGAACTTAGCAGTTAAGTATAGAAACGATGATCATGATCTAGAATAGGACACACTAGAGACATTATATAGTGATCGCTATGCTCTACCTAAAGTCTTTACGCTGGTAAATTTATTTTGAAATAATTGGTTTGTGGGGTGATGTCTGAATCCTTAACGGGTGACAAGGCGGTTGAAGATGAGATGTGGCAATAATTTGAGAAAATAAGGGAGTAAAAAAATAGGGACAAAGAAGCCCCCGAAGCAAAAAATGTTACCACAATCATATCAAACAATTTTCCGAAAGCATTT
>NZ_JAQMSE010000107.1:0-4691 GCF_028330045.1 Aphanizomenon sp. CS-733/32 | reverse complement strand
GCACTTGATGAGGCAATTACTATGGCGGTTAATGCTATTACTGATGAAAATGCTCTCAATTGGTTTAATCATTGTGGATTGTTTTTTGACCCTATTTAGATAGCTATTTTTGTACTGGACTTGATCACAAACTGCTGTAAAAGCAAAATTGGCGATCAAGAGAAACGGGTACAAGCTAATGATGAGGAAGCACGAGCGTTACGTGAAGCTCAAGCCGGAAAACCCAATAAAGCCTGGCGGGTTTTACACCGTGTGACTTATGTGGAACGTCCAGCTTTGATGGGTTTTGGTCATGATGTTCGCAAGTTACGGGCGGCTGCTGAGAGTTCCGAAAATCAAAGACTCATGGATAAAATTGGCGATTTGGAGAAGAAAAACCAAGAATTAAAGAAGAAACTTGATCAAATTCTTGGATACGTAAAACCAAAGCAATAGTTGATCATTGAAGAAGAGCTTAAAAGATCCCCGACTTCTTTAAGAAGTCGGGGATCTATTTCCCAGCTATTTTCTCAGTTGTAAATCTACTCCAATCCGATGCGCGCAAGCAAACCCAGAAAAAGCCACAGCATTCAAACCTTGTCCGGGGAATGTACTATCTCCTACACAATACAAATTAGGAATCACAGTGCGATTGAAAGGCATTCCCAATAACCCCCACAACTTACGTTTAGGTATTGGTCCATAAGTTCCATCTACCCGTCCTAAAAAGCGTCTGTGAGTACGTGGAGTCCCGATTTCTAAATAATCTAACCCAGCATCTAAACCAGGAAAAATTGTCTCTAATCTGTCAATAATTTGCCCTGCTGCTATTTCTTTTTTATCCGTATACTCGCTTTCGGAAAGTCCTTGCCAATTACTAATCCAGTCAGGTGTAAAAGCATGAATAATATGATATCCTGGTGGTGCTAAATCCGGGTCAAGGAGGGTAGGAATAGAAACAAAAATTGTTCCTGTTGCTGTGGTAATTTCCTGCCAATCTGATAATAAAATATGATGACATTCTGTTCCTACAGGTAAAATTGATGCTTTTACTCCTATATGCAAGCTTAAAAAACTGGGTGATTTTATATATTGTTGTTGCCAATTTTTTTCTTTAACTGGCATTTTTTCGGCTGGTAGTAGTTTTGTAAAGGTGTCCCAGCGGGTGGCATTAGATACTATTTTTTTACCATAATAAATTTGACCATTTGCTAATTGTACACCGACAGCTTTGCCCCGTTTGGTAATAATTTTTGTCACTCGCGCTTGATATTGAATTTCACCCCCAAATTGCTCTAAACCTGTTACCAATTTTTCGGCAATTTTCCCAACTCCTCCTTTAGGATAATTAACTCCACCATAATGTCTATCGGAAAAAACCATCCCAGCATTAATCATGGGTGTCATGTCCGCAGGAACTACTGACCAGCAATAACACTCGATATCAATAAACTTTAATAACTGAGGATCTTGAATATACTTTCGTGCTACTTCTCCTACATTCAAGGGTAAATATTTGGCTAAACCTAGACAAGCTAATGGTTTTTTGAGAAATACTCGCAGGAGATATTTGGGTTCTTCTAATGATAATAATTCAATATTATTCAAGCAATTAAAAACTTTCTGACATTCATCATAAAATCTTCTGATTCCTTTGGCTTCGTGGGGAAAATAGGCAATGAGATTTTGGAGAAATTTTTCATAATCTCGATCAATTTTTAAATCCAAACCATCAGGTAAATGATAGTGAATCTGGACAGAATCGGGAATGGTTTCCAGATTAACATTAACTGCATCTAAGGCACGGGTGAGTAAGTTGGTTGTTCCTTTATTTCCCATGCCAAAAATCATTGATGCACCGACATCAAATGTATATCCTTGGCTTTGAAAATAACCAGCACTACCACCGGGAATGAGATAACTTTCAAAAACTATAACTTTTGCACCTTTGGCTGCTAATTGGGTGGCTGTTACTAAACCACCAATACCAGAACCAATGATAATGACATCAAATAATTCAGAATCCATAATTTGTAATTTAATCCAAAAAAGAGGGAAAAGTCTGCTGCTGCTGACTAATCCCGCCTGCCGATCCTTTAAAGAGAGGAGAACACTTGAGAATAATATAACTCTGATTGAGAATCTTTGTCAACTATTAATGAGAAGATTTATCAATAAAATATATTTAGGGCTTGCACCTAATTCACTTTCTCAAACCGGAAACTCTGAATATATCTAGGTTTTCGGTTTATATGGCTAAAAGCCACGCTACGCTATCAGCAACCCCTATTTACTCCTGACTCCCTCCTGGGCGCAGACCCTGCGCCCCTACTTTCTTCTTCCTGAGTCCTGACTCCTAACTTCTGACTCCTGACTCCTAACTCCTGACTCCTGACTCCTGACTCCTGACTCCTAACTCCTGACTCCTAACTCCTGACTCCTAACTTCTGACTCCTGAATTCTGCTATGATGTTGCAGTAAAAAGACAATTATCCAGCCGCCCTTTTCTAGCTATGACGCAACAACTCCGTGTTTATGTTCCACCTCATCCTTTAATTCAGCACTGGTTGGGAGTTGCTCGTGATGTAGCTACACCATCTGTATTATTTCGTTCTGCTATGACTGAGTTGGGTCGGTGGCTAACTTATGAGGCCGCTAGGGAGTGGTTGCCAACTCAAGAAGCAAGGGTGCAAACGCCTCTGACGACCTGTGCAGCCACTTTTATTAATCCTCAGATACCTGTGGCTGTTGTGCCGATTTTGCGGGCTGGTTTAGGCTTGTTGGAGGGAGCGCAGGGTGTACTGCCTTTGGCATCAATTTACCATGTTGGCTTGGCGCGAAATGAAGAAACTCTAGAACCTACTTGTTATTTAAATAAATTACCTGAAAAATTCGCTCCCGAAACGCGGGTGTTAATTACTGAGCCGATGTTGGCTACTGGAGGCTCTATAATGGCAGTAATGGCGGAATTGACCCAAAGAGGGGTTGATCCGGCGTTAATTCGGATTATATCTGTAGTTGTTGCTCCCCCGGCATTGAAAAAATTGGCTGCTGTCTATTCTGGCTTAATCGTTTACACCGCTACTATTGATGAAACGCTTGATGATCAAGGATATATTGTACCAGGATTGGGGGATGCGGGCGATCGCATTTTTGGAACTTAAGCTAGGATGCCGCTAAGGCTGGAAAATAGCTAAAGTATTGTCAAAGTTGCTTATTTTCGAGAAGACGGTAAAAAATATGAGTCAGCAAGATGGTTTTGCTAGTGGTTTGTTACTGGGGTCACTGATTGGGGGTGTAGTTGGTGGTGTTTTAGGGGCAGTGATTACTTCGCGCTTAGATGCTAAGTTTGCAAATGAAGAGCATGAAGGGTTAACTGCTGGGGAAAATGATGGACAGACAGGGACTAAAAAGCGGCAAATGAGGGCTTCTGGTCATGAAAGTTTGGAAATAGAAGCAACCAGGCGATCGCTCGAAGATAAAATTGCCCAACTTAATGCCACAATTGATGATGTGCGGAAGCAATTAGGTAATGTCAACAGCAACTCATCCCAGGAAGTTAATGAGCATTCTTAAGCTTTCCCTTAGTTATATTGATTGGCTACACAATGCGCCGTGAGCTAAATTAAAATCAATCATGAATCTATGTTTGAGATTTAATAGGAAAGTTACCCATGAATTTACTAATTACAACTCTAGCCACCTTTGTCTCTCTTTACAGCTATTTGCTGATTATTCGAGTCTTGTTGACTTGGTTTCCCACTATTGACTGGTCTAATCAACCATTTGCGGCTTTAAGCCAAATTAGTGATCCTTACCTCAATCTATTTCGTTCCATAATTCCCCCCTTGGGTGGTATGGATTTCTCCCCTATCCTGGCATTTTTGGCACTGAACATAGTTGGTGGTATTTTAGATAGTTTAGCGCGTGCCACCTTGGTACAAGGGTTTTAAGCCCCAAATTCCGATTTTCAATGTAAGGACGTTCCTAGGAACGTCTCTACAACTTTTATCTTCTGACTCGTCCACTAAATCCAGCAGCTTTAAATTGTTTAAGTTGCAATGGTAATGGCTGATTACTGGGGACAGTGATTCTAAATTCAAAATCACTAACTCCGGGAGGGACTTCGGCGATTAAACCCAGACGGGTACGATTTTGTAAGGTTGAATCACCGTTAGCATCATATATGCGCCCAAAAATATCCGCATCATAAACAGTTTTGCGGGTGCTGTTTTCTGCTTTACCTGTAACGATGAAGCAACTGGCAGAGTTTGAACCGCTACTACCTACTATTCCACTGGCGAGTTCTGATGGACATTCGTGGTAGGAAATATTAGATAGTTTAATCTGTGTTAATGCTAAGGCTGTGGGTGTCCATATCCAGGACAGTAACCCCATGAGTCCAGCTATAAAAATTAACTGCATTGAGCGTAACCGCATAAAATACACCTTTGATTGGAAATTTACGAATGTCACGAGTACAATTTTACCTCACGCAGAGGCGCAGAGTCTCTCCAGAGTAAGAATTTCCAATTATTGATTTTTGGTGTTACATGATATAGACATCAAATCCTGGTGACGTACTCCACACACTCCCTTTCAGGTGAGTGTGGGCTTCTCAGTGACTCCTCTATGAGGACATTAACTGAGCTTTAAGACCGTGCGCCCCACGGTTCTTTGGTTTTGAGATTTGTTTTTTGTTTTGTAGGCTG
>NZ_JAQMSE010000106.1:0-2734 GCF_028330045.1 Aphanizomenon sp. CS-733/32 | reverse complement strand
TTGTTTTGTGGATACTTTGGATAATACTTCTTTTGCGGGTAAGCAATTGGATTTATTTGCTATGAGTGTGGAGAATACCGCCAGAATCAAAAGACAGAATGATAGAACTATTTCTGTGATTATTGGTAATCCTCCTTATAATGCAAATCAACAAAATGAAAATGATAATAATGCTAATCGTGATTATCCAGCAATAGATAAATTAATTAAAGAAAGTTATGTAAAATATAGCACTGCTCAGAAAACGAAAGCTTATGATATGTATACTCGGTTTATTAGATGGGCTTCTGATAGACTAGGTAAAAATGGGATTATTGCATTTATTACTAATTCATCTTTTATTGACGGAAGAGCATTTGATGGTTTTAGAAAAGCTGTAAGCGATGATTTTAGTTATATTTACATTATAGATTTACATGGTGATGTGAGGAAAAATCCCAAACTTTCAGGAACTACACATAATGTTTTTGGGATTCAAACTGGTGTCGCTATTATGTTTTTAGTTAAGAAACAGAATAGTGATTTTAATATTTGTCAAATATTTTATATTCGTCGTCCAGAATTTGATACAGCAAGTGATAAGTTAAAGTTTTTATCTCAAACTAAATTTAATCAAATTGCTTTTGACCATATTACACCAGATAAAAATTATAACTGGATAAATCAAGCTGATACTAATTTTGATACGCTAATATCTTTGGTTGATAAAAATGTTAAAGATGCAAAACATGAGTTAGAAGAAAAAGTAATCTTTAAATTTTATACAAATGGAATCAAGAGTAATAGAGATGAATGGGTTTATGATTTTGATAAAGATACTTTATCTCAAAAAGTGAACTTTTTTATTGATTTTTACAATTCTGAGATTAAAAGATATAAACAAGCCGAAAAAGTTGAAAACTTAGATAATTTTGTTGACTATACAATTAAATGGAGTAGAGATTTAAAGAAAAAATTATTATCACATAAAAATGTTTGTTTTGATAAAAAACTAATTAAACTTTCCTTGTACAGACCATTTACTCAACAATACTTTTATTATGATTTTATTCTCAATGATGTACTAACTACGAATCATTGTACTTTATTGGGTAAAAAATTTGAAGAAAGTAATGTTATTATCTATTTTTCTGGAACTCCACTATCAAAACCTTTTCAAATATTTGTATCTCAGAAACCTTGTGATTATCACTTTCTTGAACAAACTCAATGTCTCCCCTTATATCGCTACGACAAAGAAGGAAACCGCATTGATAACATTACCGACTGGGGACTAAAACAAATTCAAACCCATTACCAAGATTCAACAATTACCAAAATAGACATCTTTCATTATACCTACGCAGTCTTACATAACCCAGTTTATCGCAGCAAATACGAACTCAACCTCAAACGAGAATTTCCCCGTTTACCATATTATGAAAACTTCCCAAAATGGGTTAAGTGGGGTAAACAACTCATGGAACTACATATTAATTATGAAACAGTCACACCTTATCACCTAACCCGTCTTGATATTCCCTTAAAAGACAATCAAAAAACACCCAAAGCAAAATTAAAAGCCGATAAAACCAAAAATAGTATTATCCTAGATGATGTCACCACATTAGAGAATATTCCGAAAATTGCGTGGGAATATATGCTGGTTAATCGTTGTGCGTTAGAATGGATATTAGATCAATATAAAGAAAAGAAACCAAAAGATCCAACCATTGCGGAAAAATTCAATACCTATCGTTTTGCAGATTATAAAGAACAGGTAATAGATTTATTAATGAGAGTTTGTACCGTGAGTGTAGAAACAATGAATATAATTAGAGAAATGGAATAATGTCAGAATCAGGATAACCAGGATTTGAGGATTTTCAGGATGAAATATCAAAAATTAAACCCAGATAATTTTGACATTTTCTCTGTGTTCTCTGTGTTCTCTGTGGTTCGATAAAAAAGGAAATTGTCTGAATCAGGATACCCAGGATTTGAGGATTGTCAGGATTAATGAACTTCAAATCTTCTGAATCCTAATTTTGCAGAAAGTTTGCTGTTTTCAAGAAGATTAAATTATGAGTTTGACTGTTTCTAATGAATTGACTTTCTCTAAGCCACTCCATAATCTGTATATGGACGTTTATAAGGAGGATGTAAACCTAACACGATATCTTCTCTGGGAACACCCATTTTTACTAAATCTTCGGCGGGATTTTCTTCTGTTAAATTCTGTTGTAACCAAATTTTGCCGTTTTTAATATCGAAGTGAATCACAGTCATATACACGCGATTTAAATGTTCCCAACCAACATTCATCCACTGATAATGATCGCGTTCTGCATCAAAGATAAGTTCCACATCTACTTCGTTAGTGCAAATATCATCTTTGGCATAATTTGTTAGTAAGGTTTGAATATATTTTCGATATTTAGCTATGTTATCCATTCTATAATGACCTCATTATCTGGTTCATATAAGTAGAGTAAAGTAAATAATTAAAGGTTTGTAGTAAGGTCTTTAGACCTGAAAGTAGGGCTAAAGCCCTAACTAGGAGCCAATTTCAGAATCTGTTAACTTACTTAACATAGTTCTATTTATTTTTGTCTAAGTAGAGTAACGTAAATAATTAAAGGTTTGTAGTAAGGTCTTTAGACCTGAAAGTAGGGCTAAAGCCCTAACTAGGAGCCAATTTCAGAATCTGTTAACTTACTTAACATAGTTCTATTTATTTTTGTCTAAGTAGAGT
>NZ_JAQMSE010000105.1:0-23001 GCF_028330045.1 Aphanizomenon sp. CS-733/32 | reverse complement strand
TTCTTTCGCTTATCTATTGACCTCTCCAGGTGGTGTGCATTCTTATTGCTTCTTATTGAGAATAGATTTTGATGACATTTTTGGTGATTTACTGTTTCTCAAATGCCTTTTTTCACTTTGTCTGTTTGTTTTGATGCTCCTTTTAATTTTCGTCTCCGTAATTTCCCTCTGTAATATTTTGGGGTGCGGAATGTGGGTTAAAAATAGCTGATTTTTATCATCTCGATGTAAGTGAGGAATATATTCATTCGCGTATTCTTTACCAATACGACCATATTTTAGGCGAATGGCTCGAGGATCTGGGCTATTATCAAAACCTGCTTCAACCCAATCACCTCGCAAAACATAATATCTATATTTTCTCAGTTCATCACTGAACAATTCTGTAATCAAAATCCGATATTCTCCATACTGTCCTTCTAGACGCAGGATGGCGCGTTTTGGAGTTGTGTCTATTATATAATTAACCTGCTGAAAATTAACTTTAGCGATTTTTACTATGTCAGTAAAATAGTCTGTAATTTTTGTATCCAATCTTCAACTCCTTGATGACAAAATTCCCAATCAGCTAAATCAATCTCCCATGTTTTACTGACTAAATTTTCTACTTGTTTGATAAAGTCTTCATCTTCATATATTTGCTGACAAAAAGTAGAATAATCTAGCTGATATTTTTCTTGATACTTAATATCTCGTTGACGAAGTTCAGCAATTTTTAAGGCTATCTTATCAAGAGTATATTGTTTAAGAGCCAAATCCATTGATTCTTGTAAATCTCCTAGTGCAGATAAAACTTCAATGTATTCATCTTTAATTGATACTGTTACCATAATTTTTACCTCTTGATAATTACGACATAAACTTACCCGTTGCCAAATTGGTTGTTAGCATTTGTTAGCTTTTTTTGTATTGGTTTTATATTCGGACTTACGCACAAGTCACGGAATAATGAACCACGAAGGAACGAAGAGAACGAAGAAAAGAGGGTTTGAGAGATATTTTGCGTAAGTTCTGTATATAATAACTTACTACCAAAATCACCGTAACGATGCCTACTAGCAAGGCATCGCGGATTTTAGATTTGCGATTGATCTGTAATCTAAAATCTAAAATCCAATCAGCGATTTAATGGTTTACCGCTGCTGCTTCTCGTGCTGCTGCGGCTTGATCTGGGTGAATACCTAAGCGTGTTAGGTTAATTCGACCCTTATTGTCAATTTCTCGGACTTTGACAATCACCTCATCACCAACAGCTACCTCATCTTCAACCTTACCAACGCGATAGTCAGCAAGTTGAGAAATGTGAATCATGCCTTCTTTACCAGGCAAGAATTCCACAAAAGCACCAATGGGTATAACCCGTGTCACACGACCGACATAAACATCCCCTTCATGGAGTTTACGAGTCATGCCCTGAACGATGTTCCGCGCTCTCTTCGCCCGGTTTTCATCAACTGCGGAAATGGTGACAGTACCATCATCTTGGATATCAATTTTTGCACCAGTTTCTTCAGTGATACCTTTAATGGTTTTACCACCAGGTCCAATCACCAGACCAATCATGTCAGGATCAATCTTGATAGTTAACAGGCGGGGGGCAAAGGGTGAAGTTTCTTCCCTGGGGGTGTCAATAGTCTGGAGCATTTTTTCCAGAATATGTAACCGAGCAGGTTTGGCTTGGTTGACAGCTTGGGCAATTACTTCTAAAGACAAACCAGATATTTTCATATCCATTTGCAAAGCTGTAATTCCGGTATCTGTACCAGCAACTTTGAAGTCCATGTCACCCAAAAAGTCTTCAATGCCTTGGATATCGGTAAGGATTCGCACTTCGTCCCCTTCCTTAATCAAACCCATTGCCGCACCGCTCACTGGTTTGGTAATGGGTACACCTGCATCCATGAGGGATAAACTAGAACCACAAACTGAACCCATCGAGGTTGAACCGTTGGAAGAAAGCACTTCCGAAACGACGCGAATTACGTAGGGAAATTTCTCTTTTGGTGGTAGTACAGGTAACAATGCCCGTTCTGCTAATGCACCATGTCCGATTTCCCGTCTACCAGGGGCGCGTAATGGTTTGGTTTCGCCGACGGAGAAGGGAGGAAAATTGTAGTGATGCAGGTAACGTTTAGTTTGTTCTAGTTGCAAGTCATCGTTAAGATTTTGGGCATCTCCAGGAGTACCAAGGGTACACATTGATAGTACCTGAGTTAGTCCCCGGTTAAATAAGCCGCTACCATGCACTCGTTTGGGTATTATGCCCACTCGACAAGAGATAGGACGAACTTCATCAAGTTTGCGACCATCTACGCGCACGTTATCTTCAATGATTTGTAAACGCATTAAGTATTTGGTAATGCTTTTGAAGGTATTACCAAGGGCTTTGGAGTCGGCTGTGGCAGCGATGCGAATGGGGTCCTCTTCTGGTAAGGCTTTGATTTCAGTAGAGATATTATCTTTAACTGCATCCAAAGCAATATCACGATCAGTTTTAGTTAACTCAAATTGCGCCAAGATTTTTTTGATCTCATCACTAGCGCGATCGCGGATATAGTTTTCTAATGTCTTATCTACTTCTGGTGGTTCTTCTTGCACAAGTTTTAGACCTAGTTCATCCAGCAAATCTAACTGGGCTTGAATTAAATCCCGAACCGCTTCGTAGCCAAAATCAATCGCTTCAATAATATCTCGCTCTGGCAATTGATTTGCACCCGCTTCCACCATGATTACCCCATCAGGTGAACCAGCAACGATTAAATCCAAATCTCCCGCTTCAATTTCTGCATAGGTGGGGTTAATAATAAAATCATCACCAACCAAGCCTACTCGCACTGCGGCCATTGGTCCATTAAAAGGAATTTGGGCAATGAGAGTAGCAATTGAAGCACCTGTAACGGCTAACACATCAGGGGGGACTTGCTCATCCATTGACATGGTTATTGCCACAACTTGCAAGTCATCTCGCAACCATGAAGGGAATAAAGGACGGAGTGGACGGTCAATCAGACGACTGGCAAGAATTGCCTTTTCCGGTGGACGACCTTCCCGGCGCATAATTCCCCCAGGAATTCTTCCTGCTGCGTACAATCTTTCTTCGTAATCTACGGTCAGTGGCAAAAAATCAATGCCTTCCCGCGCTGCTGACCTTGTAGCCGTTACTAAAACAGTTGTATCTCCTGATTGTATCAAAACCGACCCACCTGCTTGGGGGGCTAGTAGGCCAACCGTCAGTCGAATATCCCGTCCATCAAAGGATATTGACTTTTCAAATTCTGCCATTCAGTTTTTTTTCCTTCTCTTACGCGATTCTCACTCTGTGGCAATCCTAACATTTATGCAGTCTAGACGGCTTCTGTAATGAACAAACATAAAACAAAATTTTCTTATTCAACCGTACAACAGGCTTCATATCTGGGTTTGTGATCTCAGTTTTATTCTTTATAACGATTTAACATCTGAATATGATGTTTATGTCCTGGGAATTTCTGGCGATCTTGCTGATGGGGCATACAATTTGCCTTTTCTCATATATAATGGTGGATTGTGTTGAATTAAAGCCATCCCATGCCTAAACTAAAGACTCGCAAGGCTGCGGCGAAGAGATTCCGCGCCACCGGTAGCGGTAAAATTGTCCGCCGCAAACCTTTCAAAAACCACTTATTAGAGCATAAATCCTCTAGTAAAAAGAGCAATATGTCAAAAATGGCAGTTGTTCATGAACGGGACGAAGATAACGTACGTTTAATGCTTCCATATTTGTAAAAGACACAGGTAATAAGATATGACTCGGGTAAAACGCGGTAATGTAGCTCGCAAACGCCGCAATAAAATTCTCAAATTAGCTAAAGGGTTTCGTGGTTCTCACTCAACTTTGTTTAGAACCGCTAACCAACAGGTAATGAAGGCACTTCGCAGTGCTTACCGCGATCGCAAAAAGAAGAAGCGTGATTTTCGCCGTCTGTGGATAGCGCGGATTAATGCAGCTTCTAGACAACACGGTTTAAGCTACAGCCGGTTGATTGGTAATTTGAAAAAGGCCAATGTGGAACTAAACCGCAAAATGTTGGCACAATTGGCAATTCTTGATCCTGCAAGCTTCGCGAAAATTGCGGAACTGGCTAACTCGGTTAACGGATAAAGGTGGCAACGGATGAATAACGGATGTAACAGATGGCACTTCGGAAAATTAAAAATTAAAAATCAAGAAACTTTTTGGCATTTTTAATTGGAGTAAAACGCAGAACGATGATGAATAAGTTACATCTGGTATTATCCGCTACCATCTTCTTAATTTTTTGTCTGTATTTTATCGGTGGGAACTTGACTGCATCTGCCGCAACCATGGCGGAAATTGAGCAACGAGGCTATTTAAATATGGCAGTTAAGGATAATATTCGCCCTTTAGGTTTTAGGGATGAAAAGGGCAATTTGCAAGGGTTAGAAATTGATTTAGCTAAACGTTTGGCTAGTGATCTGTTGGGAAAAGCGGAGGCGGTGAAATTGCAATCGGTAGCTAATAGCGATCGCTTACCATTAGTATTTAATCAGCAAGTTGATTTAGCGATCGCTGGAGTCACAGCCACAGAATCACGTTCTCGCATCGTTAGCTTCAGTGTTCCCTACTATTATGACGGTGCAGGAATAGTTACAAAAAGTACAGCTATTCAAGCATTAAAAGATGTGAGCAAAGGGAAAATAGCTGTTCTCAACCACTCCAGTACGATTGGATACTTAAAATATTTTACACCATCTGCCGAATTAGTTATTGTAAATTCTTATGCTCAAGGCTGGGAAAAAATAGAAAGTAATCAGGTAGATGGTTTTGCAGCAGATATTAGTATTCTTAGTGGTTGGGTGCAAGCACATCCCCAACATCGCATACTGCCAACTAAATTATCAGCAGAACCGCTATCTGTAGTAATGCCAAAGGGATTACAGTATGATGAATTAAGACGTAACGTGAATGAAGCGATCGCTCGTTACACAGTTACAGGTTGGCTAAAAGAACGGATAGAATACTGGGGATTGTAGTAATTTAGTGAGAAATATACAACCTAATAACTGATAATAGATAGAGTATTTTAATAATTTGTATTTGTAGAAAATGGATAGCAATTTAGTCATCATTTATCTGTCACTTTTTGTTGGTTTACTTGCATTTGCTGGGGTGAGTGTTTTTCGTCAAGTATTCAAAACCCGAAAACTTGAAAGCTCCTTGAACAAGTTAAAAAACAAATTAACAAAAGAAAAAGGTACGGCTCAAGAATATTATGAATTAGCTAGTATCTATTCAGAAAAAAAAGTATTTAGTCAAGCCATATCCCTATTTCAAAAATCTCTCAAAGCAGCCGAAGAAGAAGGAGAAGAATCTATTGCTCCTATTTATAACGGATTGGGATATGTTTACTTTGCTCAAGAACAATATGACTTAGCAATTCGTCAGTACAAAGAAGCCATAAAATTGAACCCAGACTATGTATCGGCTCTAAATAATCTCGGACACGCTTACGAAAAGAAAAAATTGAATGCTCAAGCTTTAGAAATGTATGAAGCAACACTCAAATTAGCGCCTAATAACGTCGTTGCTAAACGTCGGGCTGAATCCTTACGTCGCTTAGTTTCTATATAAGCTCAAACCCCTACTATATTTCGTTCCCAGTCTCTGACTGGGAATGCTATCACAGAGGCTCTACCCCTACTATTATTAAAGGCAGAGCCTTCTAGAATTCATTCCCATACAAGCTAGGAAAAATTGATGCTAAATTAGAAGCACAAATTAGAAACTTAAATGTAGAAATTATTGAACTTTTAGGAGAATCAATCTTTGATTTATCTACAGTAGGGGATTTACAAAATTGGTTAAATAATCTCCAGATTTAAATTAAAAATATGACTGATTGACCATTTCAGCGTTTTCTAGGGTTAGAAATTCAGTGATATGTCTATGGTAGGGGCAGGTTGTAGATAAAATTTCGGATATACTGTTAGAATTAACTTTTTAAGCCCTGTCCCTACTTTGAAGCGTGGTTTTAGCTGTCTCCTGTTTTTTCAATGGTTTCAATCACTGCTAACCCTATACTCGAAGCGGCGATTAGCATGATTGGTGCTGCTAAAAAGGCAATGGTAAGCATCTTGAGGGCTTGGTCAAAAAAAATATAGGTGGTCATTTGTTCACCTTCTGAACTGTATACAGCTACTGGTACTATCTCATTTTTCTTCACAGCCAGGTGACTGAATTCCCAGTAATTGTATCTTAACAAAACTTTAGCTCTTTCATGACATGATGACAAAGTTTTATTGGAGTAAGCCACAAAATAAATGATCCTGTTTTGTTATGCCGAGTGTAACGTTCGCGGAGCGTGGCGTTAGCCATAGCGAAACGAAACATCTCAAGAGTTTTGAGGGACTTCCAAATAAAAACACTCAACCACTTAGGAATGTGAATTAAATAAAGTGCAAAAAGTAGAAAATTAGGGTGTGTTAGCGACAGCGTAACGCACCATTCCACATCAAATCAGAATTGCAGGTTATTAAATTTGCGTTCCTTAACGCAAAAAATCTCTCAAACTCTCATTGCTCCGTATCCTCTGTGTCTGGATTAGTACGGCTAACGCCACGCTTCGCCAACGTTTATCTGGGTAATTTATTTTTTGGAAGATAAATTCCAAAAAGAAACTAATTTATACAAGTTTGAATAGTAGCAATTACTGATTCAGCCAGACTTGGTAAATCATAACCACCTTCTAAACCAAACATAATTTTTTTGGTTATACCTAAACAGTATTCTGTAAATAAACCAAAATCTTCTGGTTGCAAATTCACACCGGCTAAAGGATCATTAGCATTAGCATCATAACCAGCACTCACAATCAATAAATCTGGCTGAAAATTGCTTAAAAACGGGAGAATTTTCCTTTCCCACAAGGGTTGATAGACAGTAATATCACTACCAGGAGGGACAGGTAAATTTAACACATTATGATGTGAACCTTGTTGAGAAGCTTTTCCCGTACCAGGATAAGCTGGATATTGGTGGAGAGAAATATAAGCAATTTCTGAGTGAGTTTCTACTATTGCTTCTGTCCCGTTTCCGTGATGTACGTCCCAATCTAGAATAGCAACCCGCTTAACTCCAGATTGTTGCAAAGCATAGAAAGCTGCTATGGCGGCATTAGAAAATAAACAAAATCCCATCCCTGTGTCACTGACTGCATGATGTCCGGGTGGACGTGCTAATACAAAAGATTTGTCTCCTGTATTAAGAACTATATCAACTCCATCTAACCAAGCACTAACCGCCAATAACGCCACATCATAACTGCGGGGAGAAATGGGAGTATCCCCGTCTAAATAACCTCCACCGGAGGCAGCGATACCTTTAACTTTGTTAATATAGGTTGTAGGATGAACCTTTTCTATCCAGGACATTAAAGATGGTTTTAATAGAACTGGTGTAGGTAGTTTCCAGGTAATTTTCTCGGCAAAACTTGCAGTTTTTAAAGCATCAACTATCGCTGTTAATCTGGCTGGTTTTTCTGGGTGATAGATTCCCGTTTTGTGATCTAAGAATTCGTCAGAATAAATAACTTGTAACATATATTTCTATACCCAAAATTTGAAATGTAAGTTAGTTGGAAGTCGAGAAACTTATTAAAATGATATATTACATACACCAATAGGTAAAGTATAGATATATAGATCCCGACTTCTTTGAGAAGTCGGGGATCTGGAGGATAATTATAAGAGGTGATATGAATACTCTGAGTCTTAAACTTCAAGGTATGAGTTGCGCGTCCTGCGCTAATAATGTTGAACAAGCAATTTTAGCTGTTTCTGGAGTGATTGATTGTCATGTTAATTTTGGTGCAGAACAGGTAACTATTAATTATGAACCTAAAAAAACAAATATAGCAGAAATTCAAGCTGCGATCGCAGATGCTGGTTATTCATCCTTTCAGATAGATGTAGAAGGTGAAGATACAGCAGCAACAGCGAGTAAATTAGCAGCAGAACAGGAACTTATTCTCAAGTTAAGAACTGGGGTTGTCATTAGTATTATTCTGTTTTTTGGTTCTTTACCGATGATGACGGGATTACATTTACCTTTTGTTCCTAAATTTCTTCATCATCCTTGGTTGCAATTAGCATTAACAACACCTGTTGAGTTTTGGTGTGGGGGATCTTTTTTCCGTAATGCTTGGAAGTCTTTAAAACGGCGCACTGCGACAATGGATACTTTGATTGCTTTGGGAACGGGTACGGCTTATTTCTATTCTTTATTCGTGACGCTTTTTCCTGATTTACTTATTTCCCAAGGCTTAGAAATTCATGTTTATTATGAAGTTGCAGCAATAGTTGTAACTTTAATTTTGTTAGGGCGATTTTTTGAACATCGTGCTAGGGGGAAAACTTCGGAAGCTATTCACAAATTGATGGGAATGCAAGCAAAAACAGCTAGGGTAATGCGAGATGGTTTGGAAATGGATATTCCCATTAATGAAGTGATAGTTAATGATCTGATTTTAGTCCGTCCTGGTGAAAAAATTCCTGTAGATGGAAAGGTAATTGATGGTATTTCTACGGTAGATGAGGCAATGGTAACGGGTGAAAGTGTAGCCGTGAGAAAACAACCAGGCGATGAGGTAATTGGGGCAACAATTAATAAAACTGGTAGTTTTAAGTTTAAGGCAACGCGGGTGGGTAAGGATACTTTTTTAGCGCAAATTGTCAAGTTAGTCCAAGAAGCACAAGGTTCAAAAGCACCGATTCAAAGGTTAGCAGATCAAGTAACTGGGTGGTTTGTGCCGACGGTAATTTTGATAGCAATTTTTACTTTTATCATCTGGTTTAGTATTACAGGTAATTTTACTTTAGCAATGATGACAATGGTGGGAGTTTTAATTATTGCTTGTCCCTGCGCTTTGGGTTTAGCTACTCCTACTTCTGTGATGGTAGGAACTGGAAAAGGTGCAGAAAATGGGATTTTAATTAAAAGTGCTGAAAGTTTAGAATTAGCACATAAAATAAATACGATTGTTCTCGATAAAACTGGAACTTTAACTCAAGGTAAACCCACAGTTACAGATTTTGTGACTATTAAAGGTACAGCAGATGGGAATGAACTTCAGTTATTAAAATTAGCTGCTACTGTAGAACAAAATTCTGAACATCCTTTAGGGGAAGCAGTGGTGAAATATACGATAAATCAAGCTGTGAGTTTAGCTGATGTCAAGAATTTTTTAGCTATTGTTGGTAGTGGTGTTCAAGGAGTTGTATATGATAACTTAGTCCAAGTTGGCACACAACGCTGGTTCACGGAATTAGGAATTGATACAGATATTTTAAAACCCCATCAAACAACTTGGGAAGGTGAAGGAAAAACAGTAATTTGGTTAGCGGTAAATGGTAATTTAGAAGCAATTATGGCTATTGCTGATGGACTTAAACCTTCATCATTAACAGCAGTTAAAGCCCTGCAAAAATTAGGGTTAGAAGTGGTAATGTTAACAGGTGATAATCAACAAACTGCCCAAACAATTGCTAATCAAGTGGGTATTACTCAAGTTTTTGCCCAAGTACGTCCAGACCAAAAAGCCGCGATGATTAAATCATTACAGCAAAGGAAAATAGGGAATAAATCTCAAATTGTGGCTATGGTAGGAGATGGAATTAATGATGCACCGGCATTAGCACAAGCAGATGTGGGAATTGCCATTGGGACAGGAACAGATGTGGCGATCGCTGCTAGTGATATTACTTTAATTTCTGGAGATCTACAAGCCATAGTGACAGCCATTCAACTCAGTCGCGCTACTATTAACAATATCCGCCAAAATCTCTTCTTTGCTTTTATTTATAATATCATTGGTATTCCCATTGCTGCGGGTATTCTCTATCCCTTCTTTGGTTGGTTACTTAACCCAATTATCGCCGGTGCAGCAATGGCATTTTCTTCAGTTTCTGTAGTCAGTAATGCTTTAAGATTGCGTAACTTTCAACCAGGAGTTAGGTAAAAAGCAAAAGTAATCTTTAGCAATTAATTAATTATCTCAATCAAACTAATCACACAAATCATAGTTAAGACGGTACTGAAGATAACTGTTTTTCTGAGTTGTTCATGATAGGAATAGATTAACCGCTTCACTGCAAGTGAAACCCTAAAAATGAACACCAATATAGATAATTTCAACTCAGTTCGTAAACCTAAAATCTTCAATCAATCAACCAGTTTTATTGAAGGTTGGTATTGGGTATTACCTTCTCAATCTTTACTGGTAGGTGATGTCAAAGCTGTGACAATTTTTGGTAAGGATTTAGTCGTATATCGGGGTAAAGATAGACGTGCAGTTATCCTAGATGCTTATTGTCCGCACATGGGTACAAGTTTAGCTGAAGGTAAAATTGAGGGTAATGAATTACGCTGTGTTTTACATCGGTGGAAATTTGATGCGGAAGGTATTTGTGTGGATATTCCTAATTTAGATGAACCTGTATCTCTGAAAGCCAAAACTTGGCCAGTAGCCGAACAATATGGGATGATTTGGGTTTGGACTGGGGAAATTCCACAACAATCTTTACCTTTTGTTTTAGATTGGGAAAATCAAGACTTTGATTTTTCTCTCGGTTCGCAATTTAGTATTGATTGTCATCCTCATATCTTACTTATTCAAACTATTGATAGTCAACAAATTAATCTGGTTCATAAATTACCATTAAAAATGGTTTTGCAGAAACAAGAACTCAATCAAAATGCGATTATTTTTAGCACTATTACAAATATTAATGGTAAGTCATTCTGGCTAGATCTTTATCGGCGGTTGTTTAAAAATTCTCTTAATTATAGTGTTTGTTATTGGTATGGAACGACAAGTATTGTTTCTTTTACGAATGAGTCTACCCAGGTACATATAATATTTACAACTCGGATATTACCAGGAGGAAAAACTGAAGGTCAAACCCTCATCATGTCCAAAAAACGGAAAGGGATGTTAGGAAAGTTAATTAATAAATTGATGTTATGGAGAGGGAAAAAAATTAGCGATCGCCTACTCAAAACCAATGATAAAATTTTACAAACCATGCAGTTTGATTTAAAAAATCCCCTGAAAGCTGATTTATCAATCATCCAATTTATCAACCATTTAGAACGACAAAAACCCCTAACCTGGGAAAGTTGGTTATTAGTGCGATCGCGGGAACGAGAGGAAGAAGTGCGGGAAGAGAGAGAAAAACGGGAAAAATGGCGCGATGAATTAGTTAATGACTAAAAACCCGAGATATTGACAATAAAAATGAAGTGGACTTGCCACTTCATCAATTCCCAGGTAGAACCTAGATACGAGTATAACGACTAAGAATTTTTCAAATCGTATAAATACATACTAATTTTCATGTTTCACCGTTAGTTTCTTATCCATTCCCCATTCCCTTTTTCCCATTTCCCATTCCCTATTACCTGTTCCCTTTCTTGTAAAAGCCTTAAAAATTAAGGTTCTACCCAACGTCCATCAGCTTTAATGAGATTAATTAATTCCTCTACACCTTGTGATTCTGGGACTTTTTTAATTTCTTCCCGACCACGATATAAAGAAATATAACCGGGAGTTTTGCCAACATAACCATAGTCAGCATCAGCCATTTCTCCGGGTCCATTCACAATACAACCCATCACAGCAATATCTAAACCTGTCAGATGTTTAGTAGCTTCTCTAACTACGTGCAGCACTTCCTCCAAATTAAATAAGGTCCGTCCACAGGAAGGACAAGCGACATACTCAACCATTGTTTTCCGCAAACCTAAAGCTTGCAGAATGCTGTAACAAACAGGAATTTCCTTTTCTGGTGCTTCTGTTAAAGACACGCGGATTGTATCACCAATGCCATCAGCTAATAATGTGGCAATACCGGCGGTAGATTTAATTCTGCCATATTCACCATCACCTGCTTCCGTCACTCCCAGGTGCAAAGGATAATCCATACCCAAATCATCCATGCGTTTAGCCATGAGACGATATGCAGCCACCATGACAGGAACTCGTGAGGCTTTCATGGAAATTACCACATTATGAAAATCCAAAGATTCACAAATGCGAATAAATTCTATGGCCGATTCCACCATCCCTTCAGGAGTATCACCATAGGTAAATAACATTCTTTCCGCCAAAGAACCATGATTGACACCGATTCGCATGGCTTTACCTTGATCACGCAAGGAAATGACCAGCGGTGCTAAGGTTTCGCGGATTTTTTCGCCAATTTCATCAAATTCAGCTTTTGTGTACTCGGTGCGACTGGTATTAGGTTTTTCAAATACATATAAACCTGGATTAATTCTCACCTTTTCAATATGTTTGGCGACTTCCAAGGCGATTTTCATGCCATTGTGATGGACATCGGCAACAATTGGCACATCTCGGTAAGTTTTGATTAATTGTTGTTTAATTTCCGCCAGTGCTTTAGCGTGTCCGAGACTAGGAACAGTGACACGAACAATTTCGCAGCCTATTTCATGAAGACGACGAATACCGGCGACAGAACCATCAATATCGAGAGTATCTTCATTAATCATAGACTGTACCACCACCGGGTATCCACCCCCAATGGTGACATCCCCCACCTTTACAGGGCGGGTTTTGCGGCGTTTGATGGTGGTATCAAAGGCTGGTTGACTAGATGCAGTGTTGGTAATTTCCAAAGTCGGCAGAGTTTGCATAATCTAAACAGGTAGATTTTCTGTAGCTAAAATATCAGATTGCCAGGGGTTATACTTCTCAGATTGCCACAATTGAGGTTATTTTAGGTGATAAAGTGGAAAAGTTAGGTGGCAAAAGTCCAAGATTTCATCAACAACTGAATTTTTAATTTTGGATGATGCGTAAAACGATATGATATAAGACATCACTTCAGTCATCAACAAATGAACGCTCTATGAAAACAGAAACCGTTCGCACGACGCTAACCATTCCCAGAGAACTCCTAGAAGCTACAGACAAGGCGGTTTTGGAAGGAAAGGCTAAGAGTCGGAATGATTTTGTCGCCCAAGCTTTACGAAGAGAATTAGCCTTACAGAAGCGGTCGGAAATTGATGCTGCATTAGCGGAAATGGCTAATGATCCAGATTATCAGGCGGAGGTATTAAAACTAGAGGTAGAATTTGCTACGGCGCAGTGGGAGGCGTTGCAGTTAGGGGAAGCTCCAAGATGAGAAGGGGTGAGGTTTATGATGCACGTCTGGAAATGACTGAAGGCTCGGAACAGGGAGGAACTCGTCCGGTAATTATTGTGAGTCGTGATGTGATTAATCTATCCAGCCCTGTAGTTTTGGCAGTACCTTGTACCACCTATCAAGATGGCAAGCGAGTTTACCCTACTCAAGTTTTGATTTTGTCCCCAGATGGTGGATTAAAGAAAGACTCGATCGCTATGGCAGATCAGGTGCGGGTATTATCTAAAACCCGTTTTCTACGTTTAAGAGGAATTTTGTCGGAGGTGGTGATGGCACATCTGGAGCAAGCGTTATTAATTGCATTAGATTTACCAGGATGTTGATAACTTGATTTAATAGGGTTTGATGAATAAATCAAAAACTTTAGATATATTAATGTAAGTTGCTAGTTAGGTAAGTTGTCAGAATTAGGATATCCAGGATTAAAGGATGAACAGGATGAAACCAGAGCTTTTATTACCAATTACCAATTACCCATTACCAGCCTCAACGAGATAACTAGCAACTTGAGTTAATAATTGTTTTGACTTTTTCGATGCTTACTTATTTCCTGTTGTGGGAGAGGAGGTTTGAGTAAATTGGCTGATTTGATGCCAAATGTCTTGGGGAGTAATACCGAAGCCAAAGTATAATAACATAACAATAGCGGCGGAAATTATAGCTGTTTTAATGGTGGTTTTAATTAATTTCCAGAGAATGATAAAAACTACCCAAGCTACTATTAAGGTGATAATCATAGAGTTGAGGAAATAGGCATTGATACTGAGTTTTTTCCGAAATTAAACACCAAAATCAGGATAATAAACTATTCTGGGGAAAAATTGCAACCTTCCTGGGCTAGATGCTTCTAATATATTTGTAAAGTGCAACTTTGGCACAGTATGAAAACTAGTTAGAAGTATGAACTACGAAATAGCACGGAAACTACTCATAGACCAAACCAGCAGTTTAGATAATCCAGATACTCTGTTAAGTCGTTTACAACAAGGTAAACCTCCCGTTCCTGGTCAGGTTACTTCCACCCTGTTGGCTTTAAAGGTGGTATTTGAAGCTTTAAAAACAGCACCAAATTTGGACAGAGAACTGGCTTTTGCTTTATATCAGTTGGCTGTGAAGGCGCAAAGATTTTTTGTTGCGGGAAGAAAGGCAGGTGTGGAGTGGCCTCCATTGCTTAATGAGGATTTAGTCCGTATCTCTCTGGGGGCTGAAAGTATTTTTTCTGGTACATGGCAAACTTTATGAAACTCCTTTTTTCTCCTTCTTCTTCCTGACTCCTGACTCCTCCTAGATTAGCGCGTTCTTAATTCTGTTTCTAATTTCTCTAAATCAGCTTTGAGTAACACCGTAATTTTACCAGTGATGGCTTTACCTTCCTTGGGTTGGGCAATTTCTACCCAATACCCATAGCGATCGCCTATCCGTAATTCTCCCTTCAATGCTTCCCGCATTGGTGTCTTTGCTAGTCTAGATGTATTAATAGTAGTTTGATCAGGATACTGATAGATGGTTTGAGCCTCATTATAATCTTGATACACATCTAAACCATAAACTACTCGCAAAGATTCTTCTAGACGTTGTAGTGTAACACCATTAACAGCATCAAAAATGGTCATGTGTTCAGTGCGAATTGTGATGCGGTCTTTAGTAAATGTTACTCTACCGGGAGGTAACACGGAGGCTTGGAAGGTAAATCTTTGAGCCGCTGTATCACTTTTACTAATAAATAATCTTTCTCCTGGTTTTGGCTGTAGTGTGGGATGGGCTTTAATCCATGAAAGTACATCCTCTGTACTGTCCCCAGGTAGGGCTTGCCCGGGAGAATTTAGCAGTATTTCTACTGATAACCAAGGTATCAGATAACAAGGTAAAATCAATAATTTTAGTAAGGATTGTGTGAGCATTGTTGAGATCAAGTGGGGTGCGTCGGAATTTTCAGTGTCAAACCATTGCTACCTTAATGACTTTCCGTGCCTTCATATCTATAAAGACCTGTTCTAGATCCTGCAAAGGTCGGTGTTCACTAATGAGCAAGTCAAAAGGAATTGTACCACTAGCGATGAGTGATAGGGCGGCGTTGACATATTCTGGTGTATTGTGAAATACGCCTTTGAGAGTAAGTTCACTATAGTGCAATTGTTCGGTATTGACAGTAATTGTGGTATTTTTTGGACAACCACCAAATAAATTGATAGTTGCACCAGGACGACCGCAAGCGATCGCAGTTTCCCAGACACTCGGTACACCAGTAGCCTCGATGACGACATCTGCACCCCAACCAGCGGTTAATTCCTTAACTGTATTGGCAATATCCGTAACTTGATGATAATTAAAAGTCTTGGCTGCACCCAGCTTTTCCCCAATCTCTAACCGTTGATGATTCCCACCCCACAATATCACCTCAGTATATTTCGCTAATACTGCCACAAACATCAAGCCAATCGCCCCATCACCCAAAACCACTACTTTGTCATTGGGTTTAGCACCACAACGGCTGATACCATGTAATACACAAGCTAAAGGTTCAGTCATCGCCGCTAATACTAGGGGCAAATGATCGGGAACAGGTAATAGATTATGCCTAACTATGGGAGCAGGAATTTTCAGATATTCTGCAAATGTGCCATTATTCCAAGTTATGTGGGGACATAAAGAATATTCTTGGCGTTGACAAAAGAAACATTTCATGCAGGGAGCAGAATTATTTGCCACCACGCGATCGCCTACCCGCCAATTCCTCACCCCAGCACCGACAGCCACAATCCGTCCTGCACCTTCATGACCAAACAGTGTCGGCAGTGTCAGCATTTTAGCATGACCACCCCGTCGCCACACCTTCAAATCTGTACCACAAGTAGTAGCTGCTTCCACCTGAATCACCACCTCGCCGGCTGCGGGGGTCGGGTCAGGAACTTGTTCTAGGCGTAAATCCTCTTGTCCGTAGAGTAGTGCTGCTAACAAAACTTTTCACCCATAAAAAAGAAGTATGGCTTTAACCACACTATTAAAACCAATTAAATACGGTTTTATACCATACTTAATGATATCGGCATATATTTTGTATTTAAAATTAGCAATTTGTGATTTTAGCCAAATTTATGCTAATTAGCGATTTTTCCCGGACAAATTCAAGAACTCAACGCCGTTTGCTGTAAAACTTCTTGATTACGGGTTTCTCGCTGAGATAGGGGATCAGATCCATCATTGATACTTAAAACTGGTACTTCTTGTCTACAGGACAGACAAAACCAATAAACCTCATGATGGCGAACATGACGCAGAACCGAACCGCCACAGCAGGGGCAGGTGTTAACTATGATACTCATAAAATGTCCTCCTTTCAAAAAATTCAACCCCGGCAATGTTATAATTGATCTCGACATCACCATTAAAAACAATTCCAACTTCTACTTTTATGCTTGATTTAATGACGTTCATTTTTCCAGCCATTTATTTCCCCATTCGGAACCCTCCAATTTGGAGAAAATGGAGGTAAAAAACTATCAATAAATGCTAAATTAACAGACTGTTAAAAGATTTTCACAAACTCATTTTTTTATCGAAACATGAAAAATTCAGACAACATTATTAAACTATAAACTAGTATAGACCTTGTTCATCTATCTGAGGGATCATAAATATCTAATTTTTACCGAATAATTCCTTCACCATTATTTTGCGATCATTTTAATCAATAACTCATGAAAATTGCTACTTGGAATGTGAATTCTGTGCGGACACGTTTAGAACAGGTTATCAATTGGTTAACAGAAAATCCAGTTGATGTTTTGTGTTTACAAGAAACTAAAGTCATAGACCAGGACTTTCCTAGTCTCGCATTTACAAATTTAGGCTATTATCCGTATATTTCCGGTCAAAAATCTTATAACGGTGTGGCTTTAATTAGTCGTCAACCGTTGATAGATGTAAGCGTAGGTTTTAGTTCTATTTTACCAGGACTAGAATCAGCATGGGATGAGCAAAAACGGGTGATTACGGGTGTAATTGAGGGTGTAAGAATTGTTAATCTTTACGTTCCCAATGGTTCATCTATTGGTAGCGAAAAGTATGAATATAAGTTAGGCTGGTTAAAAATACTGCAAGAATATTTACAGACGTTAATATTATCAAATCCAGCTATTTCTCTGTGTGGTGATTTTAATATTGCCCTAGAAGATATAGATATTAATGATAAAGTAAAAATAGATAATCACATCATGGCATCGGAATTAGAACGTCAAGCTTTACGAGATGTTCTGAATGTAGGTTTTGCAGATGCTTTTCGTAAATTCAACAGCGAAGGAGAAAATTATAGTTGGTGGGATTATCGCACGGCTGCTTTTAAGCGTAATTTAGGTTGGCGAATAGATCACCATTATCTCACACCAATGTTGTATGAACGCGCTCAAAGTTGTGTTATTGATATTGAACCGCGAAAGTTAGTTCAACCCAGTGACCATACACCAGTAATTGTAGAATTTTAGCGGATTTTAGATCCCCGACTTCTTTGAGAAGTGGGGGATCTGATTTTCCATTTATCTCCCTAACAATAAACCTCTGAAAAAATAAATCATGTTTGTTAATATTTGTTCTATCCATAATATAGAATAATCTAACCATTCCAGAATTTGTTCTAATGGGTGTTTTTCATAGCCTAATGAGGTGGCAGAAATATCAATCCAGTCTGGCTTAAAATTAAATTCTTGGCTGGTTTGACTACCTGTTTGGGGAAATTCGTCATTTTTCGGGTGGGGTGGTTGTTGACCTATTTTACTGCGAACTCCCGGTAATCCCCATTTTATTTGCGGTTGGGGTAATTCACTAACATCATGATGATCATTTTCACCAAATAAATCATTCCATGTTAACCAAGTATCTTCTGAAGTATCCCCCATATTTAACGGATTGTTTACTGATACTATCTTTTCAAAATCAGGGTTACTTTGTGGGGTTTCTCCAGAAGAATTTGAGTCAAGTTGATAAGTATTTCTGACAACAAAAAAGTAGTTTATCGCGGCTAAAATTAAATTAGAAATACTTTGTTGCTGAGGTTTTAAGTGATCATGATTAATAGTTAAATCATTAACTTGACTTTGGAAATTCTTGACGATTTCCTGACTGTGTTTCTGAACGGGGACTAAAGCCGTAGTTTCTAAATTAGCAATTAATTGATCGAGAAATCCAAAAAGTTTCAGGGGATTGAGGAGAGGTTGTTGTACTATGATAGGATGATCATCAGTTAACTTATTCAAAAGATGATCAATTTTGGGTAGTAATTCTTGTTGTTGGTGAGCAATTAGTTGTAAAGAATACCGATATTCACTAATTTCGCTATTAATTCTATCTGCTAATTTGACGTTTTGCTGCGGTGTGAAAATATCGAAAATACGATTATCTGCGCTTACTAATACTAAATTACGGGTTTGTAATTCTATGGCAATTCCCTGTACTGTTGGTATATGCTGTTGCAGGGTACTTTCTGAACTTGGAGAATTTGGACGAGGAAAAACTTTCTTCCACAAAGATTCTAAAAATGTGAGAGGATTGGTTTGTGAGGAAGTTGGGATATCAGTCTCTCCGGGAGAAAGATTTTTGACAACATCTAATATAATTTGAATTGGTGCATCACTGCTAGGAGGAGTTGCTGATTGTAATTTTTTGACTGTGCCATTTTGTTGCCATAATTGGTAAAGTGGATACAGTAGAGAACCTACACCCAAACCAGTAGCAAGTTGCAAATTCTTGAAGGTGTTTTCCAGTGTTTGTGTCAACCGTCGAGAATGCTGGTAGACAAAGTTGAAGAGTTTGCTTTGATAGCGATTGGAGAAATCAGAAGACATGGTAATTATGTGTAATTTGTAGGGTGGAGGTTATCGTCAATTAAAGGCTTTAAATCCCTATTTTTAATTTTGAATTGTTAAGAGATTCCCACAGACATATAAATTTTCAGCAATAGCAATTATTGACATTCATAGTAATTGGGAATTGCATGAGAGACAAACTAAAAATCAAAGCAGCTTCATTTCTGAATTTTGACTCCTGACTCCTGACTCCTGCTCTATATTATTTTATTAGAAATATGACTCTTCCTGTATCCTCATTAAATACTAAATCTATATCCACAGCAATTGAAAATTTGCGTTCTTGTTGTCAGGTTGATATCCAGTCAAGCTGGCAATATCAGGAAACTGACGGGGTAGTTACTGATTTTATCCCATTTAGTTTAACTGATTGGCAACCTGTGGAACTAAATGAAAAAGCTCATGTTTCCTGGACAGGGGGAAACCAGGTATTATGGTTAGGACAAAAATTTTCTGTTCCTGAACATTTACACAATTTTCCGTTAACGAGTTTGTCTTTGCGGTTGGCGTTGGTATGGTGGGCGGATTTAGCAGAAGTGTATGTTAATGGTAAGTTAGTATTGACGGGGGATTTGTTTGATTCTTCCCCGCGAGTGTTGGTGAGTCCGAGTGTAACTCCTGGAGAAGAGTTTACCATAGCTTTGCGGTTGGTAAGTCCGGGACATTGTGATGGGGCGTTGATGCGATCGCTTGCAATTTTTGAGTCCACAGATTATGATAATCCTGATGCTGGTTTTATTGCTGATGAATTAGCAGTTACGGAAATTCTTTTACAAAACTTCGCACCAGAAAAGTTACTAAGTTTAGCTGGGGAAGTTGAGAAGGTTACAAATCGCCAAGACGCAGAAAATCAAGATTGGAAGACATATCTGCTGAATTTACAACAAACTTATTTGAGTTTAACTGAGTTTATCAACGCTCAAAAATATAAAATTAATTTATTAGGTCATGCACATTTAGATTTAGCCTGGTTATGGCCTGTGGAGGAAACTTGGAAAGCAGCACAAAATACTTTTGAGTCAGCTTTAAAATTACAAGAAGATTTTCCCGAATTAATTTTCTGTCATACCACACCGGCGTTGTATGCTTGGATTGAAGAAAATCGTCCCGACTTGTTTCAAGCCATTCAAAATCAAGTTAAAGCGGGAAAATGGGAAGTTTTGGGAGGTTTTTGGGTTGAACCGGATTTGAATTTAATTGCTGGTGAGTCTATAGTGCGTCAGTTATTATATGGACAAAAGTATTTTCTCCAGAAGTTCGGAAAAATATCTGCTGTAGTTTGGGTTCCCGACACCTTTGGTTTTTGTGCGACCTTACCCCAATTTTTTGCAAATGCAGGAATTGAGTGTTTTGTAACTCAGAAACTCCGCTGGAATGATACAACTAAATTTGATTATGACTTATTTTGGTGGCGATCGCCTGATGGCAGTCAAACATTAAGTTTCATGTCCGCACCTATCGGCGAAACCATCGAACCAGTTAGAATGACCAAGTACGCTTGTGACTGGAAAACGCAAACAGGTTTACAAAATTCTCTTTGGCTTCCCGGAGTCGGTGATCATGGTGGTGGTCCAACCCGTGATATGCTAGAAATCGCGCGGCGGTGGGAACATTCCCCAATTTTCCCCAAGTTAGAATTTACAACTTCCGAAAAATACCTCAACGACATAAAATCATCAACTCAAAACTTACCAGTTTGGGAAGACGAACTTTATTTAGACTTCCACCGAGGATGTTATACTACCCACGCAGACCAAAAACGCTGGAATCGTAAATCTGAACATCTATTATATAGTGCTGAATTATTCGCAACTTTAGCAAATATCCTTTGTGGTGCAGAATTTCCGCAAACAGAAATAGAAACCGCATGGAAAAAAGTTTTATTTAACCAGTTTCACGACATTCTCCCCGGTTCTTCCATTACCCAAGTTTACGCAGACGCTTTACCAGAATGGGAAGCAGTAGAAAAAGTGGGAACAGAAATATTAGAGAACTCTTTGAGTGCGATCGCCTCCACAATTAACATACCACAACCTCCCAACCCTGACAGCATCCCCGTCATAATTTTTAACTCACTCAACTGGGAACGTTCCCAAGTTGTCACCATTGACTTATCAAAAATCATCACCACAGATTACCCAACCTGGAAAATTTCTGATATTCAAGGAAAAGAAATCCCCTCCCAAAACAGCGAAGACTCAACCTTATTATTTTTCCCAACCATACCATCTATAGGTTACAGCATTTTCTGGCTGTCTCCATCTTCCCCCCAACCCAAAACATTCCCTGAAAACTGGATATTAGAAAACGAATATTTGCAAATTCAAATCAACCCCGAAACCGGAGATATAGCCAACATCTTCGACAAAACCCAACAACGAGAAATTTTAACCGGTGTAGGAAATCAACTTCAAGCCTTTAGGGACAGCGGACAATATTGGGATGCTTGGAACATAGACCCAGATTATAACACAAAACCTCTACCGCCAACTCAATTAAAATTAATTCAATGGCAAGAATATGGAGAAATTCAACAACGATTGCGAGTAGTCCGTCAACTCGGAAAATCAGAATTTTGTCAAGATTACATCTTGGAAATCGGTTCACCAATTTTGAAAATAACTAACACTGTAAATTGGCAAGAAAATCAAGTATTAGTTAAAACAGCCTTTCCTCTCAATCTTCAAGCCGAATTTGCCACTTATGAAATTCCCTGCGGTGCTATTCGTCGTTCTACAAATCCCCAAACCCCTGTGGAAAAGGCGAAATGGGAAGTCCCCGCTTTACATTGGGCAGATTTAACCACAGATACGGGTACGGGAAAATACGGAGTTAGTCTTATTAATGATTGTAAATATGGTTACGATGCCAAGCCTAACCAACTACGCCTCACCTTGCTAAGAAGTTCCCAGTGGCCAGACTCCCAAGCAGATAGAGGGATACAAGAATTTACCTACAGTTTATATCCTCATTTAGACAGTTGGGAAGAAGCAGAAACCGTCAAACGTGGTTATGAGTTGAATGTTCCTTTGCAAGTATTAGTAAACCCAATCAACTATCAACCTAGATTAAACCTTTGTCAAAGCCAAAGTTTTTTATCTTTATCAGCAGATAACTTGATTTTAATGGCACTTAAACCCAGTGAAAATGATCCAAAAAAGTTTATTATTCGCTTTTATGAATGTCATGGACAAACAGCAGAAATATCTTTGCAAAGCGAGATTTTAAATCTAGAAAAACCCACTGATTTATTAGAAGATAATATCAAACTTGCCGCAATAAATCAAGTCAATAAAAATATTGACCCTTGGAAAATTATGACATTTCAAGCCACATTCAGCAAAATTCAGGAATAGGGGGGGGTGGGGGAGGTAGGGGAAGAACAGAAGTTTTTTCCGATCATTACCTGTCAAAATAAATTTAACAGACTACTAGGGCAAATAAAGTTCTTAGAACAATACCTTGTCCAAATTAGAAAAAGCCTTGATTTGTAGGTTGGGTTGTGGAACGTAAACGTATCCCTGCGGGACGCTGCGTGAACGCGGAGCAATTAGCATGAAACCCAACATGAGCGTTGGGTTGCGCTGTCGCTTAACCCAACAAAGCAGAAAATGGACAAGGTATTGTAGAACTATCAAGTTTTCTATGAACGTGACCGCATTTAGTACAGGTCTTTGATGTATATTCTTCAGTTATTCTTGCTAATTTGGAACCGTAACGGTTACACAAATGCTCAAGAGTTTGAGAGAACGTTTCCTCTGTGTCTGGAGTGGTATAGGTGACGTACTCCACACACTCCCTTTCAGGTGAGTGTGGGCTTCTCAGTGACTCCTCTATGAGGACATTAACTGAGCTTTAAGACCGTGCGCCCCACGGTTCTTTGGTTTTGAGATTTGTTTTTTGTTTTGTAGGCTGC
>NZ_JAQMSE010000104.1:0-18054 GCF_028330045.1 Aphanizomenon sp. CS-733/32 | reverse complement strand
TATTAGTTCCCACTGTTCTTTAGTTAGGTTGCTGGAGTATACTTTACTCATTGCTCTCTGCGGTTCTGTATTTTTAGTACTTACAGATTATACCCTGAGAGCTTTTTTTACTCAACTTCTAACTTTTCAAACACCCTCTAAGAGAACAGTTGCACTTTTTTCTTCCTGCTTCATTCAGCCTGTGAGCGAAACAATCAACAGAATTATCCTCCCTTGTCTATTGACAAGACGTAAAAAATATAGTATTCTCACAACTGAATCGGTTTTAATGGGAAGCAGTCATTAAACGCAAGGGGGAAAGTCTGGTGTAAATCCGGCACTGTCCCGCAGCTGTAAGGAGATTTATTCTCTAAGTCAGAATGCCCGCCGAAAGCAAAAAAACTCACATCCATCTGCGTGGTACAGATGACTCAGACCATGAATGTTTCCATAGGAATTAATCAGTTTAGACCTCCAGAGAAACCCTACAAATTGTGTACAATTATTTGCAATCCTGCACTCAAGAAAGTGGGAAGCTTTTATAGGTGAGACTTATTGCTATCTTCGTTAGATATATTTTGACAAGAATAGAAAAGATGACAGCAAGTGAATCTTGTCCATCTTTGGCTGGGGTTAATCATGCTTCTTTACACATTTTACGTAGCCATATTGTAAAAACTCTTATGTCTGCGTTTCCGAATTATTCCTCAACATTTCTAAATCAATGCTCAATCAAAAACATAATCTATTTGTCTGTACTACTTGTGGTAGTAAGTGGCAAGATGGTAAGCGGGTTGGTGAAAGTCAAGGTGAACAACTACTAAAACAACTTCAAGAACTTGCTCAAGATAGTGAATTGCACAATCAATTCTGCATTCAGGGGGTTGAATGTATGAGCGCTTGCAGTCATTCCTGCGTGATTGCTTTTGTAGCAGAAGGAAAATCAACCTATCTCTTTGGTGATTTACCAGTAGATATTAGTCCATCTGCCGTACTAGAATGTGCAAGTCAGTATTATACAAAATATGATGGTGTATTGCCTTGGTCAGAACGTCCAGAACCTTTAAAAAAAGGTATTTTAGCAAAGATTCCCGCACTAGATAAGTAGGCGAAATTAAACAACAATTGTTGCTAGGGAACAGAAAACTGAAAAATCAATTGAGCAATTAATTCCGTCTGATTACTTATAAAAGAAAGTAATTCAAATGACCTCTGAAAACAACATCTAAATCAATTAATCCTGATTCCATTTACTTATTTAGAAAATAGCTGTAAGTTAATTCAATACTCTCATCATACAACTGCATGAAACTACCTTCATTGATCTTATTTAGTATCACGACTACTCTTTTATTATCTCTACCAGTTAAAGCAAATCCTGATAACAAACAGCTTGAGAACCCAAGTAGTTGGAGTCAAAATAAATCAAGTGTACAATTGCCGGAAATTAAATTTATTCCTCCAGATGCTGTCAGCAATATTAGTCCAACAGATACTCGTAATTTCACTGATATATTTCCTTTAGGAAGAGAAATCTCAGAACTACAAGCTCCCATTAAAACATTAATGGCTCGCTACAAATTTCTTTCTGCTGGCATCTTTTTTATGGACTTGAACACCGGAGATTATGTAAGCATTAATGGCGATAAATCTTTTGCGGCTGCTAGTACCATTAAATATCCAATTTTGGTTGCTTTATTTCAGCAAGTAGATGCTGGAAAAATTCAACTAGATGAAACATTGGTTATGGGGAAAAAGCATATTGTTGGTGGTTCGGGAAATATGCAGTATGCGCGGGTAGGAAGTAAGTTTAGTCTTTTAGAAACTGCAACTAGGATGATGACTATTAGCGATAATACCGCCACAAATATGATCATAGATCGTTTGGGCGGAATTACTCAATTAAATCAAAAATTTCGCAGTTGGGGATTGCAAAATACTGTGATGCGAAATCGTCTGGGAGATTTTCAAGGAACTAATAAAACCAGTGCTAAAGATTTGGTCAAACTATCAGCTTTAATGGAAAATAATCAGTTACTTTCCAATACAAGTCAATCACAAGTAATAGGTATTATGAATGGTTGTCATAATAGAAGTTTATTACCTTCTGGTTTAGGTTCTGGTGCTAAGATAGCGCACAAAACAGGAACACTCAGGTTTATATTAGGAGATGCGGGTATTATTGAAACGCCATCAGGTAAGCGTTATTTAGCAGGAGTTTTTGTACAAAGACCAAATAATGATCCTAGAGGAACAGATTTTATTCGTCAAGTTTCTCAGGTAGTATATGGTTATTTTGACCAAGTAAAAGTAAGTAACCAAGTCAGATTATAGACTAGTACCGCAAGGCGGAAGTCAAAGCGTAACTTAATCAATTTTCTGAGATTTCCACGGTAATGGATCAACAGATTGTCCGTTCACATACAAACCCCAGTGTAGGTGCGGTCCAGTAGATGCACCAGTTGAACCCACTGCACCAATTTTTTGTCCTGCTTGCACAAAATCACCCTCTTTGACATCAATACGACTTAGGTGCATGAAAATACTGATAACTCCCTGACCGTGATCAATGCCTACTACATTACCATGAACTCGGAACCCTTGGGATACTTTACCCACTAAAGCAACTCGTCCAGGCGCTGGGGTAATTACGGTTGAACCTTCTGCACCTGCATAGTCTTGTCCACGATGGTAGTAGTCTTTAGCAAATTTACCATTGTAGTAACGACGGACACCATATTTAGTGGATGTTCTCCCAGCATTGGGGGTAAGAAAAGCACCATTCCAATATTTTTCTGGTGTTTGTAGGGCTTTCAATTCTTTTACGCGCTTGAGTTCATACTTGGTAGCATTAACTCCAGCTTTTCCCGGTGGTAGAGTGATCCGTTGGACGGGAAATTTGCGATCGCGTACCTTTACTGATAAATTTTGTTCTTGTCCATTTTCGAAAACTTTAATTGTCCTCACTCCAGCTTGTTCTAAGGGAGTTGTAGGCACAAAAGAACGATATTTACGAGGTGCAATTCCAAAAGCTGGATATATTTTTTCGCCCACTGTTACAGTAGGATTGCTGATTTTTTCTGAGGTATTTGCCTCAATGACAACAGAAATTGTATCTCCTAATTGAGGATTTTTCGGTAATACCTGTACTTCTAAAGCCTTTGCTGATGAGTTTAAAGCAATGGGTACAGCAGCAATTATGCCTATAAACATTTTGGCATGGTTGATAATACTAAAACCTGACAATTTGTTCTCTGGATTAATAGGGTTACGCATGATAGTCATAGGTTGATAAACAAATTTTTTGTGGCTGTTAATTAACAGACTAATTTATCGTAGTTAGTGTTTCCCAGCAAAGTTAATAAATCATATTTTCAATATTATTATTAAGCCCCCATACCTGAATATTTTTTCATTCCTCTGCGCCACAAAAAACGATTGACACCAAAAAATATAAGAAACCAACCGGAGATTGATAGAAATCCTCTGGTTAAATCTACAGGTAGTCCTACTAAAATACTAGCTGGAAAATTAATCATATAGGGAAAAGGTGTAAACATGACTATGTTTCTAATATTTTCTGGAAAAACATCTAGAGGTGCTATCAAACCTGATAAAAATATAAAAAACAACAACCATAAATTTTCTAAAGCTGCCGCTCTTTCTGTCCAAAAGGCAAACATAGCAAAGGTATATTGAATGATAAATCTTAAAGCAAAAACCATAATTGCTGCTAAGATAAATAGAAATAAGTTAGTTATACTTGGCAACCAAAAGGCTTGGGGATAGAGAACAAAAAAGAGTGCTGCTAAAAGCAATACAAAAGGCATTCTAGCGACTCTTTCCGCCAGATGGTTGGCAACATGGTGCCAAACTGGATCTAAAGGCTGTAATAATTTTGGCGAAAGTTTACCTTCTAATACTTCTTTTTCAAAATCATAAATTACCCAGACAACGGTGATTTGCCTAGCCAGAAAAACTGCGAAAAAATATCGAGCGAAGTCTACAGATTTAAAAGCAAATTGACCACTACCAGCAGCTTGCATCCAAATACCCATCATGATAATTGGTAAAGAACCAGCTAAAACCCAGAAGATTAATTCCGATCTATATTCCAGCAGATTAGCATAATATACTGATAGCAAAGTTAAAGATTTTTTAACAATTTTTTTCATAGTTATCAATGGTTAAATCCTTTTTGAAAAACCCTACCAATTACCTCTTCTACTGGTGGTTCTGTAACTGTTAAATCTATCACTTCTAAATCGGCTAAAATCCGAGAAACAGTGCGAGTCATAGCTTCTTGTTGGACAATAAATCTCACCCTTCTTCCTTCTAGCATTTGCACATCACCATAGGATATAAGTTTTTCTAGTGGTAATGCTTGCGCTAATTCGACATAAATTTCTCGATAAGGAGCAAAATTTTCTAATAATCCATCTAATCTACCATCATACATGAGTTTTCCTTGATGAATTAATAACACCCGTTCACACAAAGCGGTAATATCAGCCATGTAATGACTTGTTAATAATATTGTAGCTTGATATAGCTGATTATATTCTTTTAAAAAGTTACGCACTCCTGCTTGAGCATTAACATCTAATCCTAAAGTCGGTTCATCTAAAAATAAAACTTGGGGACGGTGTAAAAGTGCTGCTAACAGTTCAGCTTTCATCCGTTCACCTAATGATAATTTGCGGACGGGTTGGGTTAATTTACCTTCCAAAGCCAGCATTTCTGTTAGTTCTCCAACTCGACGTTGAAATTCTTTATCAGAAATATTATAAACTGCGGCATTAATTCTGAGAGAATCTAATGCCGGTAAATCCCAAATTAATTGCTGTTTTTGTCCCATCACTAAGGTGATTTTTTGCAAAAATGCTTCTTGACGATTAAAGGGAATAAATCCACCGACTTTAACCGTACCTTTAGAAGGATGAATTAATCCTGTCAGCATTTTTAGGGTGGTAGTTTTGCCAGCACCATTAGGACCTAAAAATCCCACTATTTCTCCGGTTTCAATGGTGAAGGTGATATCCTGAACGGCGGGAATTGAGCGATAGGTGCGGCGGAAAAAATGGTTAATTGTTCCCTGAATACCTGGTTGTTTTGTGGATACAGGATAGAATTTATTGAGTTTTTCTGCTATAATGATTGACATGAAAGATTTATTTCCTTCTACCTGATAACGTCTAGTTTCTGGTGATTGGTCATTGGTGAAAACTCTAGCCGAGTCGTTAATAGGGAAGACATAAGGAACGCAAATTTAATAACCTGCAATTCTGATGTAACCTGGAATGGTGCGTTACGCTGTCGCTAACACACCCTACTTTTGCACCTTATTTAATTCACATCCCTAACTGCCGACAGCCTACTATTAGTTTGTCGTTTTTTGTTGTTACTAAGATCATAACTTGTGATCAGCATAACATATCCCCACAACTAGTTAATAACCTGACAAATATTTGCCATAGCTACTAACAATTGTGGGGAATTAAGGACTTTTAACTCTGTTCTCTGCTATCGTCTAGAGGTTTGATTATGACATCGCTTGAATGATGTAATCAAAGTAGGGCGCTGTTTCTCCAGCGTCTTCGGCATTTAATAGATCTAAGGACGCTTGTTTGAGAGAGGCGATCGCTTCTACCATTCCAGGGACAGGAACGCCTAGAGAGTTGTACATTTCCCGCACACCAACCAAACCAATTTTTTCAATGGGTTCTTTGTCACCAGCAAGTACACCGTAGGTAATTAGGCGTAAGTACCAGCCAAAGTCCCGAATACACAAAGCCCGTTGTTTTTCACCGTAAGCATTACCACCGGGGGCGATAAAGTCAGGGCGTTTTTGCCAAAGTCTTTTGGTGGCTTCTTGAACGATCTTTTTCTCGTTTTCGGAAAGGGTGGCAGCGATTCTTGTGCGCTGCACACCTGTTTCCAAAAATGCTTGGATGTTTTTGAGTTCGCCACTGCTAGGGTAACGCAGTTCGTCGTCGGCTTGGAGAATAACTTGGCTAATTACAGTCATGATTATCTAAATGAACTGAAATATTTATATCTGCTAGTTTACCGACTTAGAGGGACATTCGTGAAGTGTATGGGAAGATAGAGATAAATGAATTTACATTCGACATTGGGGAACTTCCGCTTCCCAGTGAGAAAGTTCCCTGTTCTCTAGCAACTGACTAATGACTAATATAATGTGGCGACAAGATGAAATTATTGAACTGGAAATTACTGATTTAAGCGACACTGGGGATGGTGTGGGACGCTTTGAACAGAGGGTGGTTTTTGTTCCTGATACTGTTATGGGCGATCGCCTACTTGTCAAACTATTCAATGTTAAGCCAAAATATGCCTATGGTCAGGTGCAGGAATTATTGCAAGCCTCGCATCAACGGGTGCGTCCCAGTTGTATTGTCGCTGATAAATGTGGTGGTTGTCAGTGGCAACATATTAATTATGACTACCAATTAATCGCCAAACACAATCAAGTAACTCAAGCCTTAGAAAGAATTGGCGGTTTTGTGAATCCACCCATAGATCCAGTCCTGGTAACTGCTGCATCCTTTGACTATCGCAACAAAGTCACCTATCCTATCGGTAGGTCAGCCACAGGTCACGTCCAAGCTGGATATTATCACAAAGGTACTCATAAATTAATCAACTTGAATCAATGCCCCGTCCAAGACCAGCGATTAAATCCCCTATTAGCTGAAGTAAAATTGGATATTGAACAGCAAGGTTGGTCAATTTATGACGAAACCCGACATAAAGGCTTAATTCGCCACTTGGGTTTACGCATTGGTCGTCGCACAGGAGAAATGCTGCTAACTTTGGTCGTCAAAGATTGGAATTTACCAGGAATTGAAACCCAAGCCCAGCAATGGTTACAGCGTTATCCTGAGTTAGTTGGTGTGTCACTTAACCGCAATAGCGATCGCACAAATGCTATATTTGGATCAGAAACCCGTTGTCTAGCTGGAACTCCCCACATTCAAGAAAAATTCGCCGGACTGGATTTTCAAATCGGACCAGATACATTTTTCCAAGTGTACACAGAAACAGCCGAGGCACTCCTAGCCGTAATTCAGTCAGAACTGAACCTCCAAGGGCATGAAATCCTCATTGATGCCTATTGTGGTATAGGGACATTGACTTTACCCCTAGCCAAACAAGCACGGCACATCACAGGTTTAGAACTGCAATCAACAGCAGTACAACAAGCAACTGTCAATGCCCAAAAAAATGGCATCAATAACGTCACATTCCAAGTAGGCGCAGTCGAAAAGATTCTCCAGAATCAGGAAATTATCCCAGATGTCGTCTTACTTGATCCACCCCGCAAAGGATGTGAAGCTAACGTTATTAAAACATTAAGAAACCTGAAACCATCTCGAATTGTTTACGTCAGTTGTAAAGTAGCCACCCTCGCCCGTGACCTCAAGTTGCTTTGCGAAGCTGGGCTATATAAACTCACCAAGGTGCAACCTGCCGACTTTTTCCCGCAAACCGCCCATGTAGAAGCCGCTGCTTTTCTAGTCCTGTCGGACAATGATCAGAATAGTTAATTCTTTCCAAAAATAAAAATCAGAAGTTTGTACTCTAGTGGATACTCATAATGCTAAAATGGAATTACATAAAAATAGAAACTCATTTTGTTTTAAAAAAATCGAAGCTGTATAGAATCTGAAGGAAGAGATTAAATTGTGTTAAATACAAACTAGCAGTTAACAAGAGCGTCCTGCCCATTCTGTTCAGAAATAGCCATTCTTATTCATCTAGTAAATGAACAGATTAACCTTGGAAAATTGTACATCAACAATATGAATTCTCATTCCCAGTTATCAGCCGAGAGCATTTTTATAAATTTAGTTTTACAGACTCAAGTTTGAAGGCAGCATGACCACCTAATTTTTATCAGAATGCCTGAAAAAGCTTTCCTGATGTCTAGCTAAATAAAAGCTACGGGGTTTCTCTTGTGATTACCATTTCTCTTCGTCCAGTTGGGCGTTATTGGGGGACAATTAGTTTTGCCTCCACCCTCTATCTTTGTCCAATCCTAGATTTACTCTTGACTGATATTCCCGTAAAATTACAATCAGAACTACGACTAGGACTTCAAGAAGCCCTAGTAAATGCAGCTAAACACGGGAACAATCTTGATCCCGGTAAATTAGTCGTAGTTAGGTTCTCATTAATAGATAATCAGTATTGGTGGATTATCTCAGATCAGGGTAGCGGTTTCACTCCCTCCCTAGAAGATCATAGTGATCCCAACGACTATTTACCACCAGACGAAGCAGAAAGTGGGCGGGGTATGTCCTTACTGCATCAAATTTTTGATCAAGTAAAATGGAATGGCAAAGGTACAGAACTTACGCTTTGTAAACAAGTAGAAAGCCGGCGTTTATTATCTTTGCGAAGGTGACAGGTGACAGGTTACAGGGGACAGGGGACAGGTGAGAGTTATTTCTTTATTACCTTCGGCTGATGTCCGTGAGTGGGACAGGGAGGGGCGGAAATTGACTTACTTAGCCAGCCTACAGCTTGTTCTAGCCTAGCCTGTGCTTCTTGGGGTTCATTTTTGACCAAAAATACCATTGCGGCGGCTACCTGTTCACTAGCGCGGGCATTGCGGTTAGACTTGAGCCGATGCCAATCATCAGGAGAAATACTCAGCCGTTCCATAAGCGCCTGTGCTAGTTCTAGAGTGCTAATTTGATTGAGTTGGCTAGTTTGCGACATAAGACCAAGTGCCGAGTCAAGGGTAAAGGTTATGATTTAATCATCATAGCTAATGAACAATCACCAATGACCAATTCAGAGGAAAATCCCCAGCCAAATTTTGCACAGGAATTGGAGGAATTAGAAGCTTCACTACGGTTCTTAAAAGATAGATATGCTCAAGTGCAAAAAGATCAACAACAAAAGGCACAATGGCAACAAGAATTAAAAAATTTAAAGCAAAATAGACAGCAGACTCCCGAAATTAAAGCCGAGTTAAATCGCCTTCAAAAACAATTAGAAGTATTAGAAATCAACCTAGAAAGCCAGTTGTTTTCTTGGGTAAGTCTGAAAAGACCTTTTTGGCAAGCTATTCGTTTTGGTGGGTTAGGTGTTATTATAGGTTGGTTATTAAAATCTTGGGTTGGTTGAAAAGATCCCCGACTTCTTTGAGAAGTCGGGGATCTGAATCCTTTCCTTTAACAAATTGTAGAAAATGCTAAATCCTCGTATTGCAGAAATATTAAGAAGTGGTAAACCAGATGAAACTTTAGTAGTCCAAGGTTGGGTAAGAACAAAACGCGAATTAAAAGGATTTGCATTTTTAGAAGTTAATGATGGTTCATCCTTGGGTAATTTGCAAATTGTCATTAATCAAGATCTACCAGACTATCAAGGAATATTAAAACAAATCAATACAGGGGCTTCTATAGAAGTATCAGGAGTCCTAGTAGCTTCCCAAGGTAAAGGACAAAGAATAGAATTAAAAGCAGATACAGTCAAAGTATACGGAGATGCTGATCCTGATACCTATCCTCTGCAAAAGAAACGTCATTCCTTTGAGTTTCTCCGCACCATAGCCCATTTACGTCCGCGAACTAACTCCTTTGGTGCAGTATTCCGGGTCAGAAATGCTTGCGCGATCGCTATTCACCAATTTTTTCACGAACGAGGTTTTTTATGGGTACATACTCCCATTATTACCGCCAGTGATTGTGAAGGTGCGGGTGAATTATTTAGTGTGACTAATTTCAATTTAAAGAATGTTCCTAAAACAGAAAATCAAGAAATTGATTATAGCCAAGACTTCTTTAGTAAACCTGCATATTTAACAGTCAGTGGCCAATTAGAAGCCGAAATTATGGCAATGGCTTTTACTAATGTCTATACTTTTGGTCCCACATTCCGGGCTGAAAATTCTAATACTTCTCGACACTTAGCCGAATTTTGGATGGTTGAACCAGAAATGGCTTTTTGTGATTTAGAAGGTGATATGGATTTGGCTGAAGAGTTTCTCAAACACATTTTTAAATATGTGATGGAAACCTGTCCCGAAGACATGGAATTTTTTAATGAACGGATTGATAATACTGTCTTAGAAACTGCCAATAATATTATTAACAATCAGTTTGAACGATTGACTTATACAGAAGCAGCCAAACTTTTAGAAAAAGCTGATGTTAAGTTTGATTATCCTGTGAGTTGGGGTGCGGATTTACAATCAGAACATGAACGCTATTTAGCTGAACAATTGTTTAAAAAGCCTGTTATTGTTACAGATTATCCTGCCCAAATTAAAGCCTTTTATATGCGGTTGAGTGACGATGAAAAAACCGTCCGCGCTATGGATATTCTCGCACCGAAAATAGGCGAAATTATTGGTGGTTCACAACGGGAAGAAAGACTTGATGTTTTAGAAAAACGGGTATTAGCACAGGGTATGAAGCCAGAGGATTTGTGGTGGTATTTAGATTTACGTCGTTATGGTACTGTTCCCCACGCTGGTTTCGGTTTGGGGTTTGAAAGATTGGTGCAATTTATGACGGGTATGGGAAATATTCGGGATGTGATTCCCTTTCCTCGTACACCACAAAGTGCGGAGTTTTAATTAGGGTTTGCTGAAAAAGTTGTCTGTGATAGCGCAGCGTGACGTAAGTCATGGGCTAGGAGTCAGGAGTCAGGAGTCAGGAGGAAGAATTAGAAGGAGATAATAAACGTCTCTTCTATCCTCCTGGATTATAAATTATCCAAGGTTTTAATTGGCGATCGCACCATTTACCCGCAACTAACTCTGTCACTAAAGGTGTAATCATAAACTTCGCAGGAACCCCCCCAAAACATCCACCGGCACACAAGAATTGCTCTAGCATAGGCATCACCTTGATTTGAACCGTGCCAACCAATTTTAATATCTTTATAACGCAACATCCGCCGCAAAGGCAAAGTCAGACCAGTTAATAACCGATAGAGTAAAGGCACATCATAGTAATCATGATTACCCAACACGGGTAAAATCGGCAACTTAAACACCATCTGATCATAAGCAATATTTTGAGGCTGATGACCACCTACCAAAAATTCCCGATAAGGTTCAATAAAATTAGCTGGGTAATATTCACGAGAACCCACCATATAAATCACATCACCAGTGTGCAGCACAAACCGGCTATCATCACCATGATTTACCATCATTTTGGCAACTTCCCGTTGGGGATGGTGTCCAGAATAGGACTTACTGCCAGTATCACCCATTACCATAAAGGAAAAATCTGGACTTTCCGAGTTGCCATCATCTATCACCATGGAGGTTTGGTCAATTCCCTGCTGTAAAATACTCGAATGCTGCCACCGCACCCGTTGTTTCATCTTTTGACTTTTGACTTTTGACTTTTGATTTCCGCCCTGCGGTACTAGTCGCCTAATATTGATAAACTAGTGAAAACCTGTTTCACCAATTGCTGAGTTTTAGTTTCTAATTGTTGCCAATCCACATCACCATATTCATCAATTAAGCTAGTATCAATATCAACCGCTGTATTCTCTGGACTATAATTCAGAAAACATACTTGATAACACAAATCCCACAAATCTATATTGACTTGTTCCCCATGACGTTGTAAAAGCAAGTGATATCCTGGATGGGGTATAGGTAAACTCGCTAGAGTTTGTCTAATTTCCTCCGCTTGTGTGGGTGTTGCGGTTTCCATTTCTTGCACCAACTGAGTTACCAAGGCTTTTGTTTCATCAGTAGTGTTAGCAGGCCAAGTCAACACATCTTGATAAGTCCCTTTCCAGTCAGAGATATCCAACTGCTTGCGAAGATTATCAATCACACGAATGAACGCAGGTTGCATCAAGATTTCAGCTTGTTGCCATGAGGTAGAATTAGTTATCTTAGGTGGCATAGCTAGTCAATAGGGATACTGATAGTAAAATTAACAAATTGGTTCAATCAAAAAACTATACTTTTAATTTAAATCTTTTCTCAAGATACCTGATTTCAGAAAGAGAAATTTGGAGATATTGACTACTAGCGGGAAAATTAAGCTGTAAAGCTGGGGAGGGAAATTATGATAGGCAAATTACTAGATCATCGCTACCAAGTCATTCGCGTCTTGGCGACAGGGGGATTTGGTCAAACCTATATTGCCCAGGATACCAGACGGCCAGGCCATCCCATCTGCGTGGTTAAACACCTGAAACCAGCTAATTCTGACCCTAACATCTTTGTTACTGCTAAACGCCTGTTTAATAGCGAAGCAGAAACCTTAGAAAAATTGAGCAACCATGACCAAATACCCAGACTTCTTGCCTATTTTGACGAAAATAAGGAATTTTTTTTAGTCCAAGAATTTATTGACGGACATACCCTCAATGAAGAACTTATCCCCGGACAGCCTTGGAGTGAAGCCCAAGTCATGCAAATGCTGTTGGAAATCTTGAGTATTTTGGAGTTTGTTCACCAGGAAGGTGTAATTCACCGCGACATTAAGCCAGATAATATTATTCGCCGTGCGGCTGATTATAAATTAGTTTTAGTAGATTTTGGTGCAGTTAAACAATTGCGTTGGCCTTGCCCGCCGCAGGCATCGCCCTTAGTCATGGTCGGCGGACAGCAAACAGCTACCGTAGTCATTGGCACACCTGGCTATATGCCTACAGAACAGGGACAAGGTAAACCCCGTCCTAATAGTGATATTTACGCTTTAGGGATTATCGCCATTCAAGCATTAACAGGAGTCCCAGCCAGCCAATTACAAGAAGATCCAGATACAGGGGAAATTAACTGGCAACATTTAATTCCTGTGAATCCCGGTCTAGTCGCAATTTTAACGAAAATGGTGCGTTACCATTTCAAAGAACGTTATCAAACAGCAACGGAAGCCTTACAAGCTTGTCAAAACTTGGTAAATATCACCCCAGAATTTACCCAACCTTCCGTATCTCCTCAAATTATTTATCAATCTCCGCAAAATCTAGCTTCCAGATTTACACAGAAAACAATGGCGGTTTCCCCCGCTAATCATGTTCCTGTGCAACCAGCACCGCAACAATATATTCCCCAAGAATCTAATAAACCAGATCCTTTACCTTTATTAATTGGCATATTATTAGCTGGTAGTGTAGCCGCTTTATTTACAAATGTATATCCCAATTTTAAGAATTTAACTAGTAATTTAACAGGGGAAAAAACCAAATTAACAAATCATTGTCTGGCTGTAGTTGCGGCTAATTCTAATATCCGTTCTGAACCCAGTGCCATCAATTCTGATAATATTTTGAAAACCTTGGGTGCAGCCAGTGAATTTGAGGTGACAGGTAAACGCACAAATCGAGGTTGGGTAGAAATTAAACTTCCATCTGGACGTTTAGCATGGGCGCATTCTGATATTATTGCTAATAACGAAACATGGATTTCTTGCCGTCGAGATAAAGGTTTGGCTATTCAAATTGTAGATGATGGTCCTTTAATTACATCTCGTCCAGTTCCTCAAGTTTCCGCCAAATCTGCGGTAGAAACTCCCACTCCTGAATCATCCCCACCAGCCATCGAAGATAAGACAAAAACGGTGGCAAAAGCTCGACAAAAGTTTGAATCAGGAGATTTACAAGGAGCAATTTCTCTGTTAAAATCAACTTCAGGAAATGCTGTTTCTGGTATTAAAGAAACCGTTGATACTGTGAATCAATGGCAGAGTGATTGGGCAAAAGCCGAAGCGTTAGCTAAAGATATTAATAAAGCTATTGATAATGGTCAATGGGATGAAGTTTTAGCTTATCGAGATCATCCAGAAAGGCTCCCGAATATTAAATACTGGCGTGATAAATTAGAACCAATGTTTAAACAAGCTGCTGATAATGCCGCTAAACAAGTATTACCCCAGGAAAATAAACCAACCCCTTCCGCAACACCAAAAGATGGGGTTTAAAATGAAATTTGTCTATAATAAAAACAAATGAGGTGAAATTATGCAATTTGTTTCAGATACAGAAGTGAATCAAGCTTTTGCCGCAGTTATTGATAAAGTGCAACGTGAACCTGTAACTATACGTCAGCAAAATCGTGATGTTGCGGTTATTATGTCTATTGAAGATTATCAACGCATAACTCGGATTAATATTCAAGAATTTCAACAATTTAGAGAAAATATAGGACGTAAAGCTCAAGAATGTGGTTTAACTGAGGACAAGTTAAGTAAGCTTTTAAGTGAAGATTAATATTTTCATACGTCTAGTTTTTGATACTAACATTTTAGTGAGTGACGTTTTATCTCCTAATTCTATCTCAGCACATTGATGACATTCCTAGTCTCTGACTGGGAACGAGATAAACCTCATCACTCTATGGGAAACCCAGGAATAATTATGTCAATTTCCTGCATTAGTTGTAAAGTTTCTGTTAAAGCAATGACAATTTTTTGATAATGGTTAATTTCCTCTGTAGATAATTCTCGCTTGGCGTTTTTTCTGTCTTTTAGCCATTTATCTAATACCTGATATCCACCAATCTTAAATTCCCAGATATGTGGGGGAATATCTGGAAAATAACTCTGTTTATTGATATAAACCCTTTGTAATTCTGAATTATAGGTAACTTCACTAACTTGATTATCTCCTATTTGTTGATAGGTTGTAATCAAATTATTGAATCTATCCGATTTCATTAAATGTAAATTAACTAATTCTTCTCCTTTAATAGCTAATTCGTTAAATAGGTTTTCGTTACTGGTTAAGGGAAGACGGGGAAAATCAATCTTGAGAAATTCAGCGTAGCGAGTGCGATAAGTGGGACTATGAAATATTGCATAAGCATAGTAAAATATTTGTTCTGGAGTTGGTATTTTACCCAGTTTTTCTTTGATAGCTTCTAATAATTTTGGGGATAAATTAGGAGTTTTTTCTATAAAAAGGTTAGTTTGTTTATTTTCTGTATTGGGATAAGTGTAGAGAGGAAAAACATAAGTTGCTTCCCTGCTTTTCAATGAAACAGTACAATGTTCTGTTAAAATTCCCGAACAAAATATATGATGAAAACCTGGTTCAACCTGTTGACGACATGAAAGTAAAGCAATATTATTACCTTTTAATAAATGTGTCATTAATTCTTTACGACTATCTCCTCTTTCAATAATCTTAGGATTATAATAAACCCAGCGATTGTCAAATGGCCGATAAGCATACAACAATATATTTGATTTAATTTCATTTTCTTTGATATTTAATTTAGCTTTTTCTAAAGTCCAATATTTTGTATCTTTGATATTGTACTTTTGTTTCAATTCTTCTAAGTTAGTGTTTATTGCAATATCCTGAAAACGATTTATTAATTGTTCCTTATCATATTCAACACATACATTATCTCTTCTAGTTTTCACTCCCGCAGCATAAATTGGGAAGATATCAGTAATACTTAACTCTCTTTTATATTCATCTTCATAATCAAGATTTTTTGGTGCAAAAAAGTAATTAGGTTCAGCAGGTTTTACCTCTATCCAATCAACATTATCTAAACTTGCAGATTCTAAGAAATTATATTTATCCTCACGATTACCCCATAAATCATAATATAACACCTTAGCCATTTCCTTAATACCATCTCTGGGTTTATAAGCAGTAGAACCATAATCAGGTTTACTTTTTTCGCGCACAGCAATTAAAATTGCTACACCTTGTTGAATATCAAAAACATTTTGATCAATATTACCATCTGGTGTAGTTTCCTTTAATAAAGAATTACCATGTAAATCCATAATATATAAAGTATCAAAATACTTTAATAATTCCTCTCTCATTCCCCGATGAATTAAACCATTCACATAGGAATGATTAGTAATAAAACCAATAATACCCGCATTGTGACTATTATTTTCTATTTGATATTGAGCAAAACGAATAAATTTAATATAATCATCATCTAAAGGTTGGATATTTTTCTCACCTTCTAATCTTACCCTACCTTTATATAATTCTAAAAGTTCCCCAATGTGGGTTAATTCTGTAATAGTTTTACCTACTTTACCAGATTTATAAATTCTATTCCACACTGAACCAGTATATTCCACATCTGCTAAATATTTTTCATCTTGATTTAAGATTCTTTTGCGTTTACTAGCATTTTGAGAACTGACAGAATAGGGAGGATTTCCTAATACCACCGTGATGGGAATTTCTGTTTTTACTTTTGCTGCTTGACTGGATTCTTCGGCGATAATTTGGGTAATTCCAGAGATTAAATCACCTTGTTGTATGCCTTCTTCCAACGCATTAGTTAAATATATTTTTAATCTTTCATTTGGTGCAAATTTATATTTTAAATATCCCAATAATACACCTATTTTTAAATGTGCTATGGTATAAGGAGTCATTAATAACTCAAAACCAAAAAGACGATTTAAAAGTTCTGTATCTCTTAATAAATTATGCAAACCACGAACATCATATTTAGCAAAATTATGACAAATTTGTTGAATAACTGTATATAAAAATGTTCCTGTTCCTGTTGCGGGATCAAGAATTGTTACTCTTCTATTTCCTAAACCATATTCTAAATCAAAAATTGTTCTATCTACTAAAATATCATTCACAGCACGCACAATAAATTTAACCACAGGTTCAGGAGTATAATAAACTCCTCTACTTTTTCTTAATGATGCTTGATAAGCTGCTAAAAATGTTTCATAAAAGTGAATTACTGGATCTTCTGTGCGCGTTTCTCGACCAAAATTTTCTAAAATATTGGTCATATCTATACTGTTAAATAATTCAATTAAATTCTCAATTGATTTGTGAATTTTACTAACGCTACCAGTTCCTAAAACTAAATCAAATAAACCTTTTAAAAAAGGGATTATATCACTAATATAAATACTAGCTGTAGTGCGATTAAATGCAAATTCTTCAGGGTTTTCTGTATGACCAATTTTCGCAGTAAATAACCCATAAGCAATAGTTTGGGCGTACATATCCGCAAATTTATCATTATCTATATCTAACAATAGTAATTTTTTAAATGTTTCTTTTAAGCGATTTAATTCTTCCGTAGGATCTTCTATTACTAAAGATAATTCAATAGCATTTCTAATAGTTTTAGTATAGGCAGCCATTTCCTTAGCTAAATCATAATAATTATTAATATCTTTGGCTTTTTGGTTCAGAAATGATTGTAATAATTCTGTGATAGGTTTTAAATCATCAACTAGAGTAATTTCTCCCTGTTCTAAAGTAGCTAGTTCAGCAGTTTTTTCACATTCTCCATCTACATACCAACGGAATTGTAAGTAATTAGTTAAGATGAAGTTATAACCTATATTTGATTCTAAATAACGTTTAATTTGCTGTTCATTTTGTTTGTCTAATTTAGTAATGTTGATATTAATATCTTTAGCTTCTATATATCCCACAACGCGCTCATTTTTTCTAATAGTTAAATCGGGTATTCCTGCTTGATTGCCCTTTTCTTCTACTATGGTACTAATGCCAATTTCTAAACTTTCTATTAAACTTTGTAAACTGGAATAGTGACTGCGTTCTCCACCATGTTTAATATTTATTTGTAGGTTTTGGATGTAGTTATTAAAGTTAAACATAGTTGTTATTTTTTAGATTATTGAGCGTTCAGAATAGCATATATTTGTTCATTTCGCATTGATAAAAATAAAATTTTATTAATCTTAGTAAAAAATTACAATTATAGATTTTAGGTAAGAATGCAGCCATAGCGATCATTCATGGACAGATCCCCGACTTCTTTAAGAAGTCGGGGATCTATAATTTGGGATTTACCACTTTTATATAAACCAGAACTTAGGAAACACCAAAAAATAAATTACCCAATTTTGTGGGATGGGCATCCTGCCTGTCCTTGATGATTAGCAGGCAAGATGCCCGCACCACAAGAAATTTTTGGGTATTTTTTTAATTGGAAGTCCCTTAGAGGATGTTTGAAAAGTTTCCGGCGATTAGAAATCGCTACTACACAAACAAAGTCCACCTGCGTGGACTAACGAAAAATCAAGGCTTTTGAACCCACGAAGGTGGGTTTCGTCTGTGTAGCTGCGACTTCTAGTC